>JALWRX010000134.1 GCA_027080505.1 Ghiorsea sp. | reverse complement strand
GTAGAATTGAAGTGTTGCAAGAAGATAGTCAGGCAAAAGCCTTGTTGGTTTGGCAAAGTTTGGTTGAGAATTTAGCCCAATCAGATATTGGTGGTATTCAGCAGTGGTTGGATAGCCATGTCAAAAACATACCACATGATTTAATTGCTAGTGTTATCTTGCTTGCAGCCCAGAAACAGGCGATTGAGTTAACTTCGTGGCAACAATCAGATGCGCTGTTTGCTGCAATGCAAGCCGTTGCAAAATGGCCTAAGGAAGTAATGATGCATACTTTACGACCAGTGCCTGCCTTGATGTCGTACATATTGGAGCTAAGGAGTGCCTTAAAAATAAGGGTTTAGCTTGCTAGGAAACTTTTTTCTTGTGTTTTTCTGGTTGTGACGCTATAAATCGCCGCCCTTTGCAGGGGTAGACCTTTGAAAAGGGTCTGAAATAGGAGTTGTTAAAGTGAAAGCAGAAATTCATCCAGAATATCATGTTGCCAAAGTGACTTGTTCATGTGGTAACGCTTTTGAAACTCGCTCGACTAAGGGCGATTTACAAGTGGAAATTTGCTCCGCATGTCATCCATTCTACACTGGTAAACAGAAGATTGTAGATACGGAAGGTCGCGTTGAGCGCTTCTACAAAAAATACGGTAAGAAGCCTGCGAAAGCTGCTTAAACCTCGGGCTGGAGAGCTAATTATATGTATGCTGTAATTAAAACAGGCGGTAAACAATACCGCGTTGCTGAAGGTGATGTTGTTCGTGTTGAAAAGCTGAACGCAGATGTTGGAAGCGAAGTAACATTTGATGAAGTTTTGATGGTTGGCGAAGGTGCTGACATTAAAGCTGGTAAAGATGCTGCGAAAGCGAAAGTGACAGGTGTGATTACTGAAGCTGGTCGCGGTCAAAAAGTTGTGATCTTTAAGAAACGTCGTCGTAAAAACTACCGTTTGACCAAAGGTCATAGGCAGTCTTTTACTGCGGTTCGTATCGCGAAGATTGGTTAAGGAGATAACTCATGGCACATAAGAAAGCAGGCGGCTCCACCAAGAACGGACGCGACTCCAATGCGAAACGTCTTGGCGTGAAAAAATTCGGCGGAGAAGTGGTTGTTGCTGGCAACATCATTGTTCGTCAACGTGGTACTAAAATCCGTCCGGGAACCAATGTAGGTTGTGGTAAAGACTTTACATTGTTCGCACTCACTGATGGAAACATTGAATATTATAAGCGTGATGGTCGTACAACGGTTCGTGTTGTAAGCTAATCGGTTTTTAATATTCGATTTGATTTTTGAGAGGGGTGCTGAAAAGCGCCCCTTTTTTTGTTGGGTGCACACGCTAAGATACGTTGGCAGAATATAGGATGAAGGTATATGCGTTTTATTGATGAAGTAAGAATTGAAGTTCGGGCGGGCAATGGTGGTGCTGGTGCGTCTTCATTTCGCCGTGAAAAGTATATTCCTAAAGGCGGCCCTGATGGCGGCGATGGTGGGCGTGGTGCGCATGTGATATTCACAGCCACACGCGATAAAAACACGCTGCAAGAATTGTATTTGCGTAAACGGATTATTGCTGAAAATGGGCGTGGTGGTCAGGGTAAAAACAAACACGGACGCATGGGTAAAGATATTGAAGTGTTTGTGCCTGTGGGCACTGTGATTCGCAATGAAGATGGTGATTTACTTGCTGATTTGAATGAAGATGGGGCATCCACCATTATCGCTAAAGGTGGCGTTGGTGGGCAGGGCAATGCAAGGTTTGCTACGCCTACCAATCAAGCGCCGCGCTATTGTCAGCCAGGTATGCCGGGTGAAGCAGGCATTTGTCATTTGGAATTAAAAATGATGGCAGATGTTGGGCTTGTGGGTCTTCCCAATGCAGGTAAATCGACCTTTATTTCAAGAGTATCCAATGCGCGGCCTAAAATTGCAGATTATCCTTTTACTACATTAGCTCCGTCGTTGGGTCAGGTGTTTATGGATGATGGCGATGGGTTTGTGATTGCCGATATTCCGGGTTTGATTGGTGGAGCGCATGAAGGCAAAGGCCTAGGGCATAGATTTTTGCGCCATGTGGAGCGCACCCGTTTATTGCTGCATCTTGTGGATGTTGTGCACCCCGAGGGCATCAGTATTGATGCGCAAATCAAAGAGATTGAAGGTGAGCTTGTGGGTTATGGCGAATCTATCGCCAAGAAAAAACGCTTTTTGATTTTGACCAAAATGGATACTTTGGACGAGGAATTACGAGAGCAAGTTTTAGAAGAAGTTAAAGCTTATGATTTGCCAACTTATCCGATTTCTTCAGTGAGTGGTGAAGGAGTAACGCAGCTTCTTCGTGATATTTATGATGAAGTGGTGAGCATTCGAGCTTATGAAAAAGAACATGAGGATGAAAAGGAAAAACCAGTAACGACAAGATTGGCAGTGCCAGAAGTCGTGGTGGAACCAACCATATATGATGATGAAGCAGCGCGATAATTTAGGT
>JALWRX010000133.1 GCA_027080505.1 Ghiorsea sp. | reverse complement strand
CCTGTAGCATCATCACCAAAGGTGAATAAAAACAAGCCCTCTGGGGTAAAAGCGGATATTCTATCATTGCCAGCATCGGCAATATATATGATGCCATGTTTTGACCATGCTGCGGCAATTGGGTTATCGATTTGACCTTCTTGATCACCTTCTTCAGAAAAAACATTCCAGCTGTCTTTGGTGCTCACCAAAAAATGTGCATTGCGTGTATCGGTGAGAACAAAACGTTGATCTGATATAGGAATTAAACTACTAAACTTCTGCTTTTCATTGCCCTTTTGGAATACACTGGGTGCTTCGCCATTACGCCATTGGTAGGCAATATTATGTTTATCTGTAATCCATAAAGTACCATGGTCTGCATAAAGGGATGAAATATTGTTGCTTGCAATACCAGTCAATTGGTCGGCTGAAATACTGTCAACGATTGTGGGTGTTGCTTGTGCAGGAGCAGCAATGAGCAAGAGTAAACCAACGGTGAAGCCTAAACTTAGTTGTTGGGTTAAGTGTCTAATCATGTTGCTCATTCAATCACACTCCTTAGCACTGCATTACATCATGTAAGTGCTGCAATAAAACGTTGCCAGTCTTTTTCTGATGCAGGGTAGCTGAATCTTAACCAGCCTGCCAAGCTATCCCATTCAGGAAAGCGGCGGACAAGTATGCGTGATGATGCAAAATCGGGCAACTTGTCTTTGGGTCTGGCAAGGACAAAACTTGTGCAACTTTGTCGAACTTCCCAATTATGCTGTGCTAATGTATCAAGCATTTGCTGTCTTAATGTGACAATGTGTGCATCACGCTGCGCAGCTTGGGGAAGTAGCTTGGGTAAAAGGTGTGCTGCAAGTGTGGATGTTGGCCATGGTGGGAGCCATGATTGCAAGCTTTGAATGTGATGTTGTTCGGCAATGATATAACCCAAGCGTAATCCTGGAATGCAGAAAGTTTTGGTTAATGAACCAAGGCGGATTACATCAGGCAATATGCCTAGTGTTTGTCGCTCAGCAAATGGCATATAAGACTCATCCAACACACCATGGCGATGCTTAGGGAATGTTTCTTTGTGTCCAAATGGGTTGTGTGGACTGGTAACCCACACGCAATCCGCATCGGGATATATTGTAGCCTGCATATCTACAGCGATAACCTGACAACCAGCACGTTTTGCAGCTCGGATGGGCTCAGCATAACAGGGCTGTTTGATTGCCATACTTTGCCACTGCAATGCTTGGGGTAATACTTCAATTGCTGCTTGTGCGCCTGCAATGATTAAGGTGTTTTTAGGCGCAACGTTCATGAATGCTGCCAAAGCAGAGCGTGCAGGTTCACCAAGTCTATCAGGATAATGACCAACCAAGTGACTGTTTTCTTTAAGCCATTCGCCTAACCATGTTGGAGGGCCTGCAGGGTGTAAACCTGTGGATAAATCAAGGATGTCAGCGGGATTACACCCCCATTGTTTGGCGACTTCTTCAATATTGCCACCGTGGGGTAAGTTTACCATGGCATACTTATGTTATTGGCATAAAGAATACCAATATACAGTAGGCTTAACATCATATAAACACTTCGATTGCTGACATTGATAGCTTGTTGGATATGTGCTGTTGTCATGGTTTGTGCATTGTTGCCCATGTAGGCACGATGTTCTGTGCCTGTATCACGAATAACATCGCCACCTAAACGAATATCCAATAAAAATGCCATAGCTGTTTCGGGGAAACCTGCGTTGGGTGATAAATGTTGTTTGGCTTGGTGGTATATACTGGGGATTTTGTTAAATAGCCGTGGTTGCTGCAATAACATCAATAAAGCTGTGATACGTGCAGGAAAGAAGTTGGCAATATCATCTACTTTCGCCGCAAACCAGCCAAAATAAGTATATTTTTCATTTTTATAGCCCCACATGGCATCCAAAGTGTTAATCATGCGGTAAACCCATGCACCCCAACCACCTAGTAAAATAAACCAAAATAATGGGGCAATGATGGCATCGGAAGTGTTTTCCGCTAAAGATTCAATGCTGGCTTTGTGAATATCTTGCTGGTTCATTTGTTCCGTGTTGCGTCCAACAATCATGCCAACCTTGGTTTTTGCCTCTTCAATGCTGGTTGCTGAGGCGATGTTTTGGGTATGTTCAATCAGTGATTTCCAGCCCAAAGAAAACCATAATAATAAAGCTTGGAAAATGACGGACAACCATGGATGACCATAAGCAAGGTGATACCAAAGCGTGATAAAAATACTTAAAGAGCCAAAGCATACAAGAAACCAAGCGAGGACACCTGAAAACCTACTGTTTTTCCATAAAAGCTTCTCAATTTGTTCGGCAAAGTTACCAAAAGTAGCAACAGGGTGCCAATGCGATTTTGGGTCACCCCATATATATTCAAAGGCGAGGGCAAGACTTAGTGTCCAGAATGCATGGTCAAAAAACAAGAGAGTTAAACAACCTGAATGGGGATAATATTGTCGCGGTCGGCATACCCCA
>JALWRX010000132.1 GCA_027080505.1 Ghiorsea sp. | reverse complement strand
CGCAAAGATTTATCATCTTCACGCTTTGCCACTGCATCTTTTACCTGCCTAAGCAATGCATCACCTGCATCACTGGCAAATAAAATCAACAATGATTTCTTATCCCACATTTGATGCATCACTGCATCACGCCCAATCACAGCTTGCCGTTTCATACCCGACAACAACTGATTGAATCTTAGCCCAATCATATCAGACAATCGCTGATGTAAAACCTGCCATTGCGGCAACTGCGGCGAAAAGTCACGCCGCAACACCTGCAAACGTTTGTCCGACATTTTACGCAAACAATCCTCTTCCAAGCAAAGGTATGCACCACGTCCAGGAAGTTTTGCCGAAAAATCAGGCCATATTTGCCCTTCATCATCCACAACCAAACGTAACAACATCTGCTTGTCCAACACCCTTCGGCAACCCAAACAAGTCCGTTGTGTTCGCTTACTTCCTTTCACGTGAATACTTACTCTTCAAACCATCCACATGCTTCACGCGCAGCAATAATTAGCGTATTTAAACGTTCTTCATCCACACCCGCTACGGGTTCAATTTCATCACTGGCTGCATCTGCCAAAGCATTTGCACTTACAATACCTTGCAATGTTAAAGCTTCAGCAATATCTGCGCTCATACCTTCAACATCCATCAAGGCAACCAGTGGCTCATCACCATCTTCTTGCAAGGCTGAATTAAGCAAACTATTTCTTGCACGCTTTTGAATTTCGACAGCCAATTCTTCTTCCAAACCTTCAATCGCTGTTAATTCATCAATAGCACAGTAAGCAAGGTCTGATAAGGTCAAGAAACCTTCATTGATAAGCAACAATGAGAAGTCTTCATCAATATCTAGTCCTGAAACAAATGCATCCTTAGCCGCTTGCATTTCATTTTCACGTTTTTGTTTCTCATCACCCAAGGTCATGATTTCAACAGTCCAGCCTGTTAACTCTGATGCTAGACGAACATTTTGACCACGGCGACCAATCGCAATCGCCAATTGGTCTTCTGCCACAGCAACTTCAATGGAACCATTGTCTTCATCCACCAAAACACGCTCAACCTCTGCAGGTGCCAAGGCATTCACAACAAAAGCAGCAGGGTCTTCAGTCCATTCAATAATATCTATTTTTTCACCATGCAATTCATTTACGATTGCTTGTACGCGAGCACCACGCATACCCACGCATGCACCTACTGGGTCCACACCAATATCTGTAGAAATAACAGCAATCTTACTGCGTGAACCTGGGTCACGTGAAATGGCTTGAATGGTTACCAAACCATCTTGAATTTCAGGTACTTCTTGTTCAAACAATTTCAACACCATACCTGCATCAGCACGTGACAAATAAATCAAAGCACCTTTAGGCTGATTACGAACTTCACGCAAGTATGTACGTACACGGTCACCTTGGCGGAAAGATTCACGCGGCAACAAGTCTTCGCGGTACATCACACCTTCACCGCGACCTAAGTCCACATAAACATTACCACGTTCAACACGCTTCACGATGCCGACAACAATCTCACCAACACGTGGTTCATACTCGGCAACAACACGTGCACGTTCAGCTTCACGAATCTTTTGATTAATCACCTGTTTTGCTGTTTGTGCAGCAACACGGTCAAGCTGAATCGGCTCTAAGGGCTCACGAAATACAGAGCCTATCTCTGCTGATGCATCCAGTGCTTTTGCTTCTTCTAAGGTGAGCTCATTTTCTTCATCTTCAACTTCTTCAACCACGGTGCGTGCGTGACACAAAGCAATCTCACCCGTTAAACGATCTATGGATGCTTCCACAGCTTTAGTACCATAAGTACGGCGCGCAGCAGTTTTTAATGCTTGCTCCATAGACTCCAATACCAACTCACGATCCACGGATTTCTCACGTGCTACCGCATCTGCAACTTGTAACATATCAGCGTTCATTGTTTAAAACCTTTGCCATCATACTTTACCTTTCACTTCTTCTTTTTCGCGTTTGATTTTCCGCGTTTAACTTTCTGTTTACCTGCACCAGAAACCTTACCCCAGTTGACAGTGCGAATCACCTTACTGGTTTCTTCAAGCTTGATAATGTGCTCACCACGTTTTCCACCCACACGCAAATCACCATCATCATTTAAACCAAGGTTTTCACCTTCTAACACTGGGCGACCATCTATAAACGTGATTTTTAACCAATCACCTTCATAGCGCTCATAATCTTTTGCCGTTGTTAGTGGCCAATCAAAACCTGGCGAACTAATTTCCAAGTTATATTTACCTGGAATCAAGTCTTCTGCGTCCAACTGTAGTGACAAACCTTTACTCAAACGCCGAAGTGCTTCCACACCCACGCCACCTTTTTTATCTACCACCACCCGAACCAAGCGCATATCCTTGCCGCCACCAAGCACAACTCCCATAAAATCAACCCCAAGCTCATCCACAATGGGCTCTGCCAATTCTTTGATTATTGTTTCAATATCAGCCACTTAAAGCACAACCTCGTTTCATTTTCAATCGTCTAAAAACAAAAAAAGCGAGCCGAAGCCCACTTTTAACGCGGCAAATGATATGTTCACTCACCTTATATATCAAGTTTTATAAACAAAAAGTAAAAAACAGGACTCTACGCCTAAATCACAACCTACTTTACGCTAACTTATCTAGAGCACCTACCTTGAGTTGCAGCGATTCAACAGGCATTAAAGCCAAGTTTGCAAATACGTTAAACATTGTTGCAATACATCTTCAGCCTGCTCTGGGCTTGATGCCTCAACATAACAACGCAGCTCAGGCGCATTACCCGATGGTCGCAAATGCACCACAACACCTGAGACAAATGTCATCCGAAAACCATCTGTTTCATCAATATGAGTCAGCTTACCAAAAGTATTTTCAAACCATGAACTATCTTGCGCTAAGTTTGCAATCTTTTGTTGACTAACTTCGCTTGCGACATTTTGAAGCCTATCACTAAGCGTAAAACGTTGCGGTAAGTTTTTCATCAATTCAGATATGTTAACACCTGCTTCAATCGAAGCCATCAATAATGCAAGCGGCACAATCACCGCATCTCGCGTTGGTAATGCCGTTAACACACGACCGTTTTGTTCAATATCAGATGCCGTTAGAAAACCACCATTGGCTTCATAACCCACAATGTTTTTATTGCCCTTATCCAGTAATTCATTCATCACTTCAATCACAAATGGTGAACCAATACGTGTTCGGCTAACAGATTTAAAATAACCACTTTTTTCCACTGCGCTATTACAACTCACAGGCGTGACCACATGCTCTGCTCCCAAATAGTGCGCTGCAACAATGCCAATCACATCGCCACGTAACCAGTTACCCAACTCATCACTCACCAAAGGTCTATCGCCATCACCATCAGCCGACACCAAGCAATCAAGCTTATGCTCTTTCGCCCAGGCCTTCGCAAGTCGCACATCTTCATCACGCACGGCTTCAGTATCCACAGGGATAAACTTATCCGAATAACCCAGTGCCACTACATCTGCACCTAAGCCCTGCATCACATCTTTAAGTACGCCACGCGCTACTGATGAATGTTCATACACACCAATACGTTTGCCTTGCAAACAGTCTTGCGGAAAGAAGCTTACATAACGCTGGACAAATTCATCATAAGCCTCATTGGTTTCTTCCGCCCAAGAAAAATCAACTTTTATATTACCCGCCGCATCGAACAAAGCCTGCTCAATATCCACGCTACGCGAACACATACCTTGCTCATCATCTTTGAGGATTTCACCTTGAGGTTTATAAAATTTTATCCCATTTCTATCATCAGGGATATGGCTACCTGTTACCATAATACTAGCGATACCCCGCTTCATCGCATAAGCAGCCACTGCTGGCGTAGGCACAAAACCGCAATTTACAGACTCAAAACCTGCCTTTTCAATCGCCAGCCCTACTGCCTGCATAATTCTAGGCGAACTTGGACGATAATCACCTGCCACAACCACTTTCATACCTTGTGTTATCAAACCTTTGTCTTCGAGATGATTTAAGAATGCCGTGGTATAGGCAAAACATACACGGTCTGTCATATCGACCACCAAGCCACGCGCACCTGAAGTGCCAAATTTTACACCACTATGAAACATTAACTCAGCAATGCTTATCATTTCCATCATCGTTTAACCACTTGATACAAAACCTTTTTCATATCTTTAAAACGGAAAGGTTTTTGTATAAAACCATCCGCTTGCTCACCGCTGGTAACACTTAAAGCTTCGGATTCCGCATAACCTGACATCAACACAATAGGTACGTCAGGATTAATCTCTCGCATTTCTCGCATAGCATCCAATCCACCCAGCCTAGGCATAGTCATATCCATGACCACAGCCTGCAATTTATGATGGTACTGTCGAAACATATCTACCCCAGACCGCCCATCTTCGGCATACATCACATCAAAATTTAATTTTCCAGCAAACGCTGATACAACATCTCGCACACTGGCATCATCATCTACCACCAAGATTAAACCTGCACCATCCCAAGTCTCCATTTCACCTGTACCAATGGCAATACTTGTTGTTTTAGTAAAACCCGACATTGGAAAAAACACTCGAATTACTGTACCTTTATTCTCTTTACTATGAACTTCCAACCCACCATGATGTGCCTTTATAATACCCAATACAGCAGATAAACCCAGACCACTGCCTGTAGTTTTGGTCGTTACAAAGGGGTCAAATATTTTCTTTTGCAACGACTCACTCATGCCACAGCCTGAATCTTTAACCTCAAGCACTACATACTCGCCTTCATCCATATGTGTGCCATTATAAAGCACACCCAACTTCTTCCTATTCAATACTCTACGAAATGTACTGATTTTTATCTGTCCATCTTGTTCGCCAATGGCATCTGCTGAGTTCACAATGAAATTAAGAACAACCTGTTTAATCTGCGACACATCACCTTCAATCGTAGGTAGCTTCTCATCTAACTGGACACCCAAACGAATACGACTGCCCACCGATGCTCGCATCAAACGACTCATAGACTCTACCAAGTCATTGAGATTAATCGTATCAATCACATATTGACCCTTGCCAGCATAAGCTAACATTTGTTTACACAGATCGGCTGCATGGTTACAGCTCTCATCAATATGTTCCATGTAAGGTTTTGCCGCTTCTACATGGCTCACTTCTAAGCGCAATAATTCCGCATTACCCGCAATCGCCGTAAGCAGGTTATTAAAATCATGAGCAATACCACCAGCTAACACACCCAAAGACTCTAAACGTTGTACATGTTCTAATTGGCATTGCATCTCTCTTTGTTCTTCTTCATACTTCTTAAGCTCTGAAATATCTCTAGCCGTAATCATAAATGCTTCTTCACCATCAAACACAACTGGTGCGGCACTCACCTCAGCAGGAAAAGCCTCTCCATTTAAACGCATAAACCTTTCTTCAACCATGGGTACTGGTTTTTTATTC
Source organism: Ghiorsea sp. (assembly GCA_027080505.1). Lineage (GTDB taxonomy): Bacteria > Pseudomonadota > Zetaproteobacteria > Mariprofundales > Mariprofundaceae > Ghiorsea. The sequence goes on along the minus strand of JALWRX010000132.1, from coordinate 4,468 downwards.
TTTTGCATTTCTTCAATACGCTCAAGTGCCATGGTACGATAATCGGGATGCACGAAATCAATGATAGGTTTCCCTATCAAATCATCTAGTTTTTCTGCACCCAACAGTTTCACACAAGCAGGGTTTGCATAAATCCATCGACCTTGCTGGTGTACCCCCACAGCATTCATTGATGATTGCAATAATGTTTTATACCGTGCTTCGCTTTCTTCCAAAGCTTTGGCATCTTGCGCACTTTTTTCCTGAGCTTGTTTTAAGTCGCTAATATACCTTTCCACATATCGCGCAAATGAAACAGAAAATACGGTAGAAACAATATATGGTAGCGCAATATAAGGTGCCATTTCCCAAGGCCAGTATAACGAATATCCTAAGTAAAAAAGGCTAATAGCCACTACCGTAGCAACCAACAAAAAACCCAAACTCCAATAAAGTGTTGCTCGCGAACCAACCAAATAACTTGTGAAAAAAGGTAACCCTATAGCCCATAAATAGGCACTATTACCAACAGCAGGGAAAAATATAAATACTTCAACAACAAGGGTAATATACGCCACGCTTAAGTGAGAGAACAATTTACTGTTTATTTTTTGTTGCAAGAGAACCGTCGCCAATGCAGCAAGAAAAACGATCGCTTCCACAGTCGCAACCACCATAAAGCCTGATAAAAAGTTAAATACTGAAAATATGGCTACAATAGGCAAAAAAACATAGTAAAAAACCTTGGCTTTTTTGCGAATGATGGTATCCCACATGTCAGAATAACTCTGCTTCATTATACTTTCATACCACCTACTCAAAATATTTTTCTTCAAAATATCCCCCACCACTAAAGCCCCCCTTAGTATACCAAAACCTACAAAGCCTGAGTGAAACTTCTGTTAGCGTAGCTAAACAAGCAACCCTTTGCAAATGAACAACCTATTCGTCCAAGCCTAGCATCTCTCGAATTGCAGCCATATGTGCATCTACCTCTTCTTTGGCAGCCACTTTACCTTCTTCTGTGTCGGGTGTTTTGTCCACCCAATGCAATACATCCTCATCAATTTCTTTTAAAAATGGTGAAGGTCCCATTTTTTCAACTTGCCCAAATTTTCGCTGCGATTTGGCATAACTTAATGTCAACCTAAAGCGTGCTCTGGTCATCGCCACATACATTAAACGACGTTCTTCTTCCAGTCGATTTTCAGCCACCGCATTTTTATGCGGAAAACCACCATCTTCCATACCCACCACAAACACATGCGAAAACTCCAAACCTTTGGCTGCATGCACAGTCATCAAACGAACCTGCCCTTGCGGGTCTTCATCTTTATCATCAGCCGCCAAGAAAACATGTTGCAAAAAGGACGATAAATCACCCCCATTTTCACTATGGCGCAACCACCAGCTACGTAAACTCATGATATTACCCATACGCCGCTCAGCTTCATCCTCATCTTCAGCTTCACCACGAATGGCATCTTCAAGCCCCGAACGCTCCAACAACATATCAAAAGCATCATCTGGTTCGCCATGCAAGAATACATGTTCAATATCCACCAACATCTGCCCAAAAGCCTTGAGTATATTCGCTTTAGGATGTTGAAAACCATCTTCCAAAGCAGCCTCAAGCAATGAACATTGTTTTTCGTGGGCAAATTGACCCAATAGTTCCAAAGCTTTGCTACCAATGCCCCGTCTTGGTCTTGAAATGGCTCGCATCAATGCCAAATCATCTGAAAAATTACCAATCAGTTTTAAATAAGCTAAAAAATCTTGCACTTCTGCCCTATCAAAAAAGGACAAACCACCACTAACATGATAAGGAATATCCGCTTCTCTTAACGCCATCTCAAAAGCACGCGACTTAAACGATGAACGATACAAAATACAACAATCATCCCATTTTATTTGTGCAACTGCCCGCTGCGACCTGATTTCTGCCACCACACGTTCAGCTTCATCTTCAGATGTTTCAGCAACCCATATACGAATCGGCTTACCAACACCTAGATTAGAACGAAGTTTTTTACCCAAACGCTCTGAGTTATGGGCAATCAAACTATTGGAACCTTGAAGAATAGCACCAGTGGAACGGTAGTTTTCTTCCAATTTAATCACTTCTAATGATGGATAGTCGCGCTCCAACTGAAACAAGTTTTTCACCTCAGCACCACGCCAACCATAAATGGATTGGTCATCATCACCCACTACCGTGAGGTTAGCATTGCCTGGTGCCAACAAACGTACAAAATCATACTGCATACGACTGGAATCTTGATATTCATCCACCAAAAAATGACGGCATCGGCTTTGCCACAATGCTCTAGCCTCTGCATCACCATTAAGGATTCGCAAGGGCAATACAATCAAATCATCAAAATCCACCGCATTCATTTTTTGCAATAATGTGTCGTATTTATCGGCAACCATGGATAAGACATTATCTTTGGATTCCAACATACCATTTTTCATCTGCGATATTTTTGTTAAAATTCTATCGACTTGGTCGGCATCGGTAGGCAATTTTAAATCTGCCAACACCGAGCGCATGGCAGACTTCTGCTCATTCACCGCAAAAATAGAAAGCCGTTGCCTTCGCCCAACCAATGCCGCATGTTCTCTAACTATCATCAAACCCAGCGCATGGAAGGTACAAATCCGTAAACGTTTCACCTTATCTTCACCCAGTCGCAACTCCAAACGCTCACGCATTTCTTTGGCTGCTTTGTTGGTGAAAGTCACCGCTGTAATCGCATCCAATGGCACATCACGCTCAACCAAAGCACCAATGCGCTCGGTAATCACCCGTGTTTTTCCAGAGCCTGCACCTGCCAACACAAGCAGCGGACCACCTCTATAGTGCACCGCACGATATTGAGCTTCATTTAGCTGATTTGAGGTCGCTTCATTCATGTGGCGCAAGATAACTTAACCATCTTTTTTAACCACCTTGAATAGAAAAAATATTGAAAATGAAGATGTGTTTAAAAGGTTGCCCTATGACCCAATAAGCTGCTTTAAAGTTTCAACCTCAATGGTTTGATACTCACCTTCTTGTAGGTTGAGTGATGCGAGCGATAGGTTTCCCGTATGCGTTCGCTTTAAAGACGTTACATGGTTACCTATGGCAGCAAACATACGACGCACTTGATGGTAACGCCCTTCATGTAATACCACTTGTGCTGTTTTTTCACCTGTAATCGTCAACTCTGCAGGCAAGCATGGTTTATCATCAGCTTCTAACATCAGTTGACCCGAAGCAAAGGTTTCAACTTCATCACCCTTAAGTGGGCTCTCCAAAGTCACAGCGTAGGTTTTGGAAATATGATGTTTAGGGCTGGTTAAATAATGGTTGAGTTGCCCATCATCAGTAACAATCAATAAACCCGAAGTCTCTTTATCCAAGCGCCCCACGCTGGAAAGTGGTGGTTTTCTATCCAACCAACGCTCGGGGAAATCTTCAAAAATGATGCGTCCTTCTTCCTTACGTGAACAAACCGTGCCAAGTGGTTTATGATAAATCACTGTTAAACCAAATGGATGGTCAAGCGGCTCTCCATCAAGCTCCACATCACCAGCATACACTTTGACTGAAGCAGACTTGGGTTTTTCGCCATTCACGGTCAACCAACCTTCACGAATCCAATGCGGCACATCCCGCCTTGCCCCATAACCCAAGCGCGACATGATTTTTTCCAAGCGTTCTAATTTTGGCTCAAGTTTCTTTGTCATTTATTTTTTGCCTCGAATCACTTTGAAACCATCCCCTACAGCTAAACACTCCACTTCACGCAAGTGTGTTTTTAATATATGTTCATAAGGTAACTGCCGATTGGCGACAAGGTATAACTCACCACCATGCGTCAATGCACCACATGCTTTATTCACTATCGTTTGCCCAAGCTCCACATCTCTGTTTTGCCCTGTATGAAATGGTGGGTTACACACCACAAAATGAAGATGTTTGGGTAGGTTTTCACTGGCGGCATCCAAATGATGAAAGTTTACAACTGCATCACCTGCCATCACCTCAGCCACATTCTTTTTAGCACAATCCAGTGCCAAGCTATCCGCTTCAACCAAATGCATATTTGTAATACTTGGCGAAGTTTTTAAAACATGGGTCGCCAACAAACCATAACCACAACATAAGTCCATGCCTTTGCCTTGAAAAACAGGCAGATATTTGAGTAAAAGCTGTGAACCTATATCCGCAGTTTTCCAACTGAACAAACCTGCTTGCGCCCATAAACCATGGCTTGCAATGATGCTTGGTTTCGCCGCATCCAACCACTGTTGTTGCAATGAAGTATTGAATAAAGCTATTTTTTTAGCCGAAAATAATCGGCATTTACGCTTAGAGCTTGCAGCCACCTGCCCTGCTAATTTTTTGAGTGCTGATTCATACGATTTGGCACCATATTGATTTTCACAGGCAACCATGAGTTTGCCATGCTCGCTCAAGTGTTCAAAGGCTTGTGCC
>JALWRX010000131.1 GCA_027080505.1 Ghiorsea sp. | reverse complement strand
GGTATAAGACATCCCAAGTATGGAAAATTATTTAAAGACTATATTCATACCTTAGATATTTAATCCCCGTAAGGCATCTGAAATTGTCAGTGCGCTAATAAAACTTCATGTTATCTTGCCCCGAATTGTAAAATAATGCTGGGGCAAGTATGAAAATGATTGAAACGATAGCACAAGAATTGGGTGTTCAGCTCAAACAAGTGAAAGCAGCAGTCGCTTTGTTAGATGAAGGTGCGACCGTACCATTCATTGCACGATACCGTAAAGAAATGACGGGTAGTTTGGATGATATTCAATTGCGTGCCTTGGAAAAACGTTTGGGGCAGCTGCGTGATTTTGCAGCACGCCAACAAAGCATTCTTAAAAGTATTGAAAAGCAAGGTTTGCTCACACCGCAGTTGCAAAGCAAGATTTTAGCCGCCACATCTTTAACACAGTTAGAAGACCTGTACTTACCTTACAAGCCCAAACGCCGTAGCAAGGCTAGTGTGGCGAAAGAAGCGGGGTTACAGCCTTTAGCTGAGCTTGTATTGTCAGCTCAAGAGCAACAGCCTGAGCAGCATGCTTTAGGTTTTGTGAACTCAGAGCTTGGCATTGAAAGCGTTGAAGATGCTTTGCAAGGTGCACAAGACATTCTTATTGAGCAGTTTGGCGAAGATGCAGTATTGTTGGGTAAGTTGCGTAGGCATTTACAGAAAAGTGCTGTGATGTGTAGTCGTGTGGTGAAAAAGAAGCAAGAAGAAGCCGTCAAGTTTACTGATTATTTCAATTATACAGAGTTATATAAGAAGATACCTTCACATCGGGCGCTGGCATTATTTCGTGGGCAGCAAGAAGGTTTTTTGCGTTTAAAGCTGTTGGAAAATATTGAGCAAGATGCAAGTGTATTTGTTAATATGTTGTGCATACATTTTCAAGTTCGCCAAGGTGCTGCAGCCTATGGTTTTTTGCAAGGCACGGCAGAGTTAGCTTGGCAAAAGACTCTTAAACGTTTTCAAGCTGACTTTTTTAAAGACTTACGACAACGTGCGGAAGAAGAAGCCATTAAAGTATTTGGTGAGAATATTCGTGATTTATTGCTTGCTGCCCCTGCTGGGCAAAAAGCGGTATTGGGCTTGGATCCAGGTATTCGTACGGGCGTGAAAGTTGCTGTGATAGATCAGCATGGGAAACTGCTTGAAACTGCCGTGGTTTACCCACATCAGCCGAAAAACCGTTGGCAAGAGTCGCTTGCAGCATTGGCTGTGCTGGTGGATAAACATAAACCTGAACTTGTTGTCATTGGTAATGGCACAGGCTCACGAGAAACAGAAAAGCTGGTCGCAGAATTGATGGAAACGTACCCACAGTTTACATTGACTTCCGTGATTGTTTCTGAGGCTGGGGCATCGGTTTATTCAGCTTCAGAGCTTGCATCCAAAGAGTTTCCTGATGTTGATGTTTCCTTGCGTGGAGCAGTTTCAATTGCTCGCCGCTTGCAGGATCCGCTTGCAGAATTGGTGAAAATTGAGCCTAAAGCTATTGGTGTGGGGCAGTATCAACATGATATTGATCAGACAAGTCTGAATGAGGCTTTGACTAGCGTTGTTGAAGACTGTGTGAATGCAGTGGGGGTTAATCTTAACACAGCATCGGTAGAACTGATTACTTATGTTGCAGGTTTAAACCGAAAGGTGGCGAAGGCTATTGTAGAGCAACGGGATGCCAAAGGTGCATTTAGTAACCGCAATGAATTGCAAGCTGTTAAAGGTTTGGGTGCAAAAACATTTGAGCAAGCTGCTGGTTTCCTAAGAATTTTGAATGGAGATAATCCACTGGATGCCTCCGCAGTACATCCTGAAGCTTATGCTTTGGTAGAGAAAGTGTTGCGGCAGTTGTCATTAGATTTGCATGAGGCTGTGGGTAAAGCAGGTTTAAGTAAGACGGTAGATATTCAATCCTTGGCACAAGGGGATTTTGGTGAACAAACCGTGCGTGATGTATTGGCAGAGCTGGAAAAACCAGGTCGTGACCCACGACCAGATTTTAAAACGGCGAAGTTTAAATCGGGTGTAAATGATATTCGAGACTTGCGTGTAGGTATGCAGCTTGAGGGTGTGGTGAGTAATGTAACGAATTTTGGTGCATTTGTAGATGTTGGTGTGCATCAAGATGGTTTGGTTCATATCTCTGCATTAGCAGACCAGTTTGTTGATGATCCGCGTAAGCTGGTGAAAACAGGGCAGGTGGTCACGGTTAAAGTGAGTGAAGTAGATATTAAAAGACGACGCATTTCTTTAAGTATGCGCTCGGATGGTAAAGCCACGGGCGAAGTGGTGAAAAAAGATAAAAAAGTACAACGAAAACAAGAGCCTAGTGTGACTAAACAGGTGCAAAAGAAATTACAGCAGAAATCACGAGGCAAAGGTTCACAAGGACGAGGTAAAGCACAGGCGGATAATGCTTTTGCAGCAGCTTTTGCCAAGGCATTAGAAAAATAACAGGAAATTTGATGAGACTTCGCTTTGCTTGCCTTAGGCTTGTGAACGTGTAAGTTTGCAGAAAAAATGAAGAGGCAGGTATTATGTTTGGTTTAGGAACAACGGAATTAATCTTAATATTGGTAATCGTCATGGTATTGTTTGGTGCGAAAAAATTACCAGCTTTGGGCGAAGGGCTTGCTAAGGGCATTAAAAGCTTTAGAACCAATATTTCCATAGATGAAAAGGATAAAGATGCTGATAAAGTCATTGATGCAGAAGTAGCTTCTGCTGAAAAGCAAAAGGATGAAAAATCATCGTAAAATGTTGTGTTCACTTGCTGGAGAAATAAAACATGCCTGATATTGGGATGATTGAGCTTATCCTTATCGGTATTGTTGGTTTTTTGGTGCTTGGGCCAGAACGTTTGCCATCTTTTTTGGCACAAATTGCCAAAGTGGTGAGAGAAGGTCGCTTGTGGGTGAATAGCCTCAAAATGCAGCTTGAGCAAGAAAAACAGCACCTCACGCAACCTATTCAGCAGATAAAAGAAGAAGTGGAAACACATGTAGAAGCGGCAACATCGGATATATCACAAGTTAAAGAAGAAGTAGAAGCGGCTACGCAATCCGTAACCGATGAAGTCAAATCAGAGAAGAAAAATACGTGACTGAGCAAACCCCAGACGCAACACCATTGATGACACATCTTAAAGAGCTAAAAAAGCGGTTGATGATTGCTATTTTGGCTTATGTTTTTGGTGTGATGGTATTGATGAACTTTTCAGACATTGTGTTTGAATTTATTTCAGCCCCCATTCGTGCAGCATTACCAGAGGGTACGCCTTTGGTGTTTTTAAATGCGCCAGATGTGTTTTTCACCTATTTGAAAATTGCTTTGGTATTGAGCTTGTTTGCCACTGCTCCGATTACATTTTATCAATTGTGGGCATTTGTTGCACCTGGCTTATATAAAAATGAACGACGGGCTTTTCTTGGTTTCTTTGTATCCAGTTTGTTCTTGATGATTGCTGGGGCAACCTTTGCTTTTTATGTGGTTTTCCCACTTATTTTTAAGTTTTTTCTTGGTTTCTCTACGGACTTAATCCAAGCCATGCCTGCGGTGAAAGAGTATTTGACCTTGGTGTTAAAGTTGCTGTTTGCTTTTGGTATGAGTTTTCAAATCCCTATTGTTATTATGTTATTGGTGCGTATGGACTTGGTTACTACACAAGCTCTTAAAGATAAAAGACGTTATGTGATTGTTTGGGCATTTATTTTTGCGGCTATCCTTACGCCGCCTGATATTATTTCACAAACCCTATTGGCGCTGCCTATGTTGCTGCTTTATGAAGTCGGCATTGTGTTATCACATATGGCTGAAAAAAAAGCACAATCTGGTGAAGAAAACAAAGAGAGTGAAACATGATTATTCGTTTGATTTTAGCCATGATTACGGTGATGGTTGTGTTACATTTATACAAGCGTTTTTTTGAACAAAAGGCTTGTGATACATGCCATAAACGTATTGCCAAAGAAGCTGCTGTTTGTCATCATTGCAATACAATTCAACAAACACTGCAAGACTGAGTGTTGACCTATAGTTTATTCAGTGCTTCAATCACGATATGAATGCAGAGGAACAAAGCAAAAAAGTCGAAGAGCAGGTATCCATACTGCTTGAGCACTTGGCAACGATTCGGCGTAATCATGAGCAAATTTTGGCAGAAAACCGCCGTTTGCGAGAAGTGGCGCGTTTGGCAGAAGCAGAGTTACGCAAGCGTCGTGAACAAATTGAAAAGTTGCAGCTAGAGCATCAGAACTTAGAAAACAAGCGGCTGGAAGCCAAAGCTCGTATTGAACATACGATTGAAAAGCTTGATGTGCTTGCAGCTGAAAATGCAAGTAGGCAAACATGAGTGTTTTAGTATGAGTGAATCCGTAGAAGTTAGCCTTGCAGGTTTAAAACTCAATATTCATACAGATGATGATCCAAAAAAGGTGGAAGCTGCAGCAGCTTTAGTGCAAGAGCAGTTTGATGCTTTAAAAAGTTCGGGTACTATTATCGATACCAGTAAGATTATGGCGTTGATTGCGCTTAATTTGGCAGATGATTTATTGAATCAGCAGCAAGCTTCACCGCAAGCATTAAATAAGCTTATATCCAAGCTTGACCAAGCTGTTGCACAAGCAGAGGGTTTAGCTAACGTGTCCCTGCGCTGACCGAGTCACAACATAGTTGCCTGAGCCTATGTGTTTCGATTGGGAGATTGCTATTGTTGTTGTGTGCGTCTTTCCTTGCGAAAGAACCTAATGCAGCAATGCTTCGCCCCCCTCACTATGAGGGTTCGACAACTTCCTGATGATACGACAGTGCGGGGATGCTTTTTATTTTATGTCTGATATTACACAGCAAAAACAACAACTACGCCAATATTTAACACAACAACGGCAGCAGCTTTCTAAAGCTGATAAACAAGCCTTTTCTGAACAAATTGTGCAACACTTATTACCTTATTTAGAGCGCAAAGGTGTACAACAATTGCTGGTATATAACGCACTGCCTTTTGAAGTGAATACGGAGTCATTGTTAAGCCTTACGAGTATTGAATGTTTTGTGCCGCGTATGTTGCAAGATACAGCCATGCAATGGATAAAGGTGGATAAGTCTACATCATGGGTACAAGGTGCTTTTGGTGTTTTGGAGCCAGAGCAAGGTGAAATTTGGCAGCCCAGTGCTCAACAAAGCATGATTGTATGCCCTTTACTGGGTTTTGATAGGCAGGGTAATCGTTTGGGTATGGGTAAGGGTTACTTTGATCGTTGGTTGGCAGACTTTGGGCAATATATTGACGAGCAGGTTGGTTTGGCTTTTTCATGCCAAGAGCTTCCCAATATCCCTGTTGAACAGCATGATGTGCCGCTGACAACAATTATTACAGAAAAAGGAATTATTCATGTCCAATAGTTTAAATATTCTTATCATTGGTGATGTGCTTGGCAAAGCTGGACGCAGAGCATTGCGTGATCATTTGCCCAACCTATTGGATGAGCATCAAATTGATTTTTGTGTTGCCAATGGCGAAAACATTGCCGCAGGTTTTGGTACAACGCTTAAACTTGCAGATGAGTTGTTCACTTTGGGCGTGGATGTCATCACTAATGGTAATCATTGCTGGGATCAACGTAGTTTTTTAGAGGATATTGAGGAAGATGATAGGTTTGTTCGCCCTGCAAACTTTTCCAAGTATGCGCCAGGTAATGGTTGGACTGTACAAGAAACTCGGGATGGGCATAAAATTGCAGTGATAAACTTGATTGGGCAAGTGTTTATGGGTACTTGGGATTGCCCTTTTGAAGCTGCAGATAGGGTGTTGGCTGAAATCCCTAATGATGTGAATGCCATTCTTGTGGACTTGCATGCAGAGGTGACCAGCGAGAAAATGGGTATGGGTTGGTACTTGGATGGTCAAGTAAGTATGGTTTATGGCACGCATACCCATGTGCCGACGTGTGATGAAATTATTCACCCAAGTGGCACTGCTTATCAATCCGATATTGGTATGACGGGTTCTTATAACTCCATTATTGGTATGAAAAAAGAAGGTGCTTTGCGCCGTATGGTGAAGCGGTTACCACAACGTTTTGAAGCTGTGGAGCGTGGGGCGACCATTTTTGCCACGAAAATCACAGTGGATGCAGAGAGCAAACAAACCACGGCGATTGAAAGGATTTGTATTCGCCCAGACATTTGAAGGGTATTTGTGGTGGGTTAGTTAAATTTGCAGCACAAAAAAAGGGCAGCGATAGGCTGCCCTTTTGTTATTGGGTACGTGTGTACTTATTTATTTAACAATGATGCTGAAAGCTCTGGGCTTTCGGCAAAGGTTTTAAGTTTTTGTGCCCGAGAAGGATGACGAAGTTTGCGTAAGGCTTTGGCTTCAATTTGACGAATACGCTCACGCGTGACATTAAACTGTTTACCCACTTCTTCTAAGGTGTGGTCGGTATTCATACCAATGCCAAAACGCATCCTTAACACTTTTTGCTCTCTGTCAGTTAGGTTTTCCAACACTTCATGTGTGGATTCTCGCAATGCTTCAATGACAGCAGTATCCAGTGGATTCTCAGCTTTAGCATCCTCAACAAAATCACCCAAGCTGGTGTCATCATCATCACCAACAGGTGTATCCAGAGATACGGGTTCTTTGGCAACCTCAAGGATTTGCTCTACCTTTTCAATAGGCATTTCTAGGTGTTCAGCAAGCTCTTCAGGACTTGGTTCACGACCTGTTTCTTGTGCCATTTGGCGAGAGATACGCATGATTTTGTTAATCGTTTCAATCATGTGTACAGGAATACGAATGGTACGTGCTTGGTCAGCAATGGAGCGAGTAATAGCTTGGCGAATCCACCATGTAGCATAGGTGGAGAATTTATAACCCCTGCGCCACTCAAATTTATCCACAGCTTTCATCAAGCCGATATTGCCCTCTTGAATTAAGTCTAAGAAACCCAAGCCACGGTTGGTATATTTTTTGGCAATAGAAATCACCAAACGTAAGTTGGCTTCAATCATTTCACGTTTGGCTTGGCGCATTTTTGCTTCACCCATAGTGAGTTTACGCGCCACATCTTTGAGCTCATACACATCCATTTCGGTTTCTTGTTCAACGCGTTTAAGGCGGCGTTGGTTTTCTCGTATTTTATTGGCAGATAGTTCTAAGGCTTCTGCCCACCGACTGTCGGGATGTTGTTTTAACATGTCATTCACCCATTTTTCATCGGTTAGACGTGTAGGGAATGTTTCTAAAAATAGTTTGCGAGGCATTTTGGCTTTAAGTGCTTGGTCACGAATAGCACGTTCATATTTGCGAACGCGGTCAATAGCACTTTTAAAGCGACTAACAAGCATAACCAATTGTTTAGTTGAAAAAGGAATGGTCACCAATTCAATCAACATAGCATTTAAAAGCTCAGATGCTTGGGCTGCCAATTTCTTGTCACGAGGTTTACGTACACGTTCTTGGCGGATACGTAAAAACTCTTCATGCAGTTCTTTTGCTTTTTCAAAGTGTTCTAATGCTTCTTCAAGTTGCTCTTCTTTGGTGATGACGGTTTCTTCCATAGGTGTGCCGTCAGGTGTTGCTGTGCGTGCTTTAATGGCAGCAGAGAGTTCTTCTGCATTCATCTTAGGTTTGGCATCGATAAGGTCATCATCATCCATTTCGCTTTTGTTCATGCGATTTTCATATTCTGCAATGGCAGCGGCATTCACCACTTTGTCGTCAATGTCTAGGATGTCTTTAAAGTTGGGTTCTTCTTCAAGCTCAATGGCTTCATCACGAATTTCAATAACACGCTCACCCAAACGCATGATTTCACGGAAAGTGGCAGGGCATAAGCAAATGGCTTCATGCACTTGCATGCGACCTTCTTCGATACGGCGTGCAATTTCAATTTCACCTTCACGGGTTAATAGTTCAACTGTGCCCATTTCACGTAAATACATACGTACTGGGTCATCCACACGGATAACAGTACCCAATGTGGTGGTATCAGCGCGAAGAGCAGAGTCTTCTTTGCGTAAGCGGTCTTTACGCATGGCGTATTCGCCTGTGGGTGCGCGTTGTGGGTCAACAACTTCAACACCCATTTCGGTAAAGAGATTGATAATACTTTCAACTTGATCTGCATCGACCAAACCTTTGGGTAAATGACTGTTTAATTCGTCATAGGTAATAAAACCAGCTTCTTTACCCTTGGCCATTAATGTGCCAAGTTCTTTTACCTTTGATTGATCCAATTTACTCATGCTTTGTCGCCACCATTTGCGGAAATTATTTTTTTATTTTAGTTGTTTAATCTTAATTTGTTGGTTTCAAAGCTTTTAGCTCTGCTTGCAGTGCTTTTAATTCTGCTTGCAGCTTGATTCGGACAGATAAGTTTTCTGTCTGGCTCAACTGTGCTTTAAGGTATGCAAGGTGCATATCTTTTAAAAGCATTTGAAACGCATCATCTTCGACTTTTGGCAGGTTCACCCAGCGTGCTATATCTGTGTCGGGGAACTCCCGCATCAACTGTGCCGCTATATCTAATGTGGTGTTTTCATCATCGCCTGCCAGCGAAAAGGCTCGGGTGTATATCGGGAATATTGGGTTGCTGTCAACAAAAAAATGAAAAGCATCTTCTGGTAAAAGTTGGAATCTACTGGGTTTTTGTAGTAATGCAGCCATAAATTGTTCATGTATCATGGGGGTGACAGCAAGCCTAGGTGTCATTTTTCTTGTAAAAACTTGCCTGGGTTTAGGCGCATATTGCGTGGGTTTTGTTTGCTTTAGCATCACACCACTAATTTTTTCGATTTCACCCTGCCATGCTTGACGCAGGTAATCATCTTGCATTTTACCAAGCATTTGGTCTGCTTTTTTTGCTATACGTGCTCTACCCTCAGCACCACTGCCGGCAATATTTTTTAATCCTTGTATCCATGTGCTAAGCATGGGTTGCGCATCATTTTTTAAGCGTTTCTCAAAAGCGCTTTTTCCTTCTTTTTGCAGCAGGGTATCAGGGTCTTCACCATCGGGTAAATAAAGGAATTTAGGGGAATGCTCTGTTTTTAAAATCGGCAGCATACGTTCAATTGCACGCCAAGCAGCTTGCTTACCTGCACGATCACCATCAAAACAGAATATCGGTTCACCATGTAAACGCAGGATATGGGATAACTGTTGCTCTGTAATGGCTGTGCCCAAAGGTGCTAGTGCATAGGGTAGGTCAAAGGCTGCCATCGCCAATACATCCATATAACCTTCAACAATCACAAGCATTTTGTGTTTGCGAATGGATTCTCTATGCTCGGCATAAGCATAGAGTAAGTCAGACTTATGATAAAAATCTGTTTCAGGTGAATTTAAATATTTGGGTTCACCATCACCCATGATACGCCCACCAAAACCTACTACTTGCCCACGTTTGTTGCGGATAGGGAACATTACCCGACCTCGGAAACGATCGGCATAGCCACGTTCATTTTTTATCAGTACACCAATACTCTCCAGTTGCTGTAAGGTATGAGGTTCAGAGCCAAAACAGCGTTGCATAAAACCATAACCAGCAGGGGCAAAGCCCAGTTGATAGCGTTGAATAATATTATCGGGAAGCTTACGTTGGGCAAAATATGCTTTGGCCTGTTTGCCTTCATCGGCATGTAATGTACGTGAAAAAATGGATGCGACTTGATCGAGCAACTGATACGCCTGTTTTTTCTTAGCTTCTTCTTTAGGGTTAATAGCGCGCGCTTCAGGTAGGGGCATGCCAGCTTTGTTGGCTAAAAATTCAACTGCTTCAGGAAAGGGGTATCCATCGTGCTCCATCAAAAAACGATATGCATTACCCCCCTTGCCACAACCAAAACAGTAATACATTTGTTTATCAACAGATACAGAAAAAGAGGGGGTCTTTTCATGGTGAAAAGGACACAAACCAACCATATTGTTAGAGCCAGATGGTTTTAGTTCAACATGGCGAGCAATAATTTCCACCAAGTCGGTGCGAGAAATGAGTTCATCGAGGAATGCAGAAGAAAATTGTGCCATAGACCTATGTTATAGGGGGTTAATGGATTGAATTCAACCCTTTATGTTGATTCGTTACTTTTGTCTAGGTAAGGCTGTGCTGGTCACTTGGTTGCGACCATTGTTTTTAGCATGGTAAAGGGCTTGGTCAGCGCGTTTTAACCAGTGGTTGATAGCTTCATCAAGCTGTCGCTCTGCTACACCTATGCTTATGGTCACTCGAATATTTCCATGTGGACCTGAAAATATTGTAGTTTCAATGTTTTTACGAATTTTTTCTGCTAATTTTATACCTTGTTTTGTTGTTGTGTTGGCTAAAATAATGCAAAACTCTTCACCACCTAAGCGGGCAACCATATCGGTGCTACGCACAGATTCTTTGAGTAAATCTGCAATTTTAATTAATACTTCATCGCCAGCATCATGACCATGGCTATCGTTAATTTTTTTAAAATGGTCAATATCAAGCATAAGAAATAAGCTAGGTAGGTCTTGAGGTAGTGTTTGAAAATATTCACGTAGTTTTCTGCGGTTGGCTAAACCAGTGAGCGGGTCATTTCTCGCTTGTACTTCAGCTTGTTTTAAACGCTGGGATAATGCATCCATTTGTTGAATTTGTGCAGATATGGTGGCTTTGAATTTATGGCTAGCATTGCTGATTTTTTTACTGGCTTGACGAATATTTTGTGCTGCATGTTTGAGTAATGTTTGTGCTTGTATGGGGTCATCTGGAAGCTCTTGCTCTAAAACTTGTTGTACCTGTTTAAGTTCGGGTGATTCATCACCAATATCATCCAAAACATGATCCATAGCTTTGACAGAGTCTTTAAGGGCTGCCGTGATGGATGTAAAACCCAAATGAATTTTGTCATGGTGTTGCAAATATTCCCTAAGGTATTGTTCAAACAGGTTTAGGTTTTGTTTAAATTCTGCTGTGTCTGGATAAGGTTTACCTAATAAATGACAGCTTCGGCGTAGCATGAGCTGCACGCTAGGTAAGTCTTGTTGTGCAGTTTGAATGAGTTGTTGTCGAGTTTTTAAATGCTGTTCGAGTTGTTGCCAAGTTTGAGTATCTGCTGAGTTATGCTGTAAATGTTTGAGTAATGCACCATGTTCGGCATCTACCAAAGGTGTCAATAGCATTATAACCTTAGCATAAAGTTTAGGTTCAATATGTGGCATACGCTGTAAAGCTTCCAGTAAGGAAAGCATACGCCTGAGTAAGCTGCGTAATTCGCCATTTTTTTCTTTGCTAGTAAGTAGAGCAGGGCGAATGGTGTCTAACCCATCCAGTAATTCATGAATCATGTTATCTTTCTTAGACAATGGTGACCTCATATTTAGATTGATTTGACCTATATAGTACTTTGATTTTAAGACCAGCAGGTATGATGCCATTTTTATATAAGCTATTGGTGAGCTTGATTTGCTATGTTTTTTCTTCCATGATTGCTGGCTAGTATATTTCTTTTGGGAGTTTGGTTTATGGCATTGGTAGCATCTATTTATAAGGGTGAGTTTACGCTTCCTGATTTTACATTGAATGATTCTAAAGGTGTAGTACATGCTTTAAGGGAGCAAATGGGTGAACATGGTTTGGTGGTCGCGTTTACATGTAACCATTGCCCTTATGCCATTGCAGTTTGGCCACGTTTGGTGCGTCATGCGGCAACATTAAAAGCAATGGGAATCAATACGGTTGCAATTAACCCAAATATTCATCCTGATTATCCAGAGGATAATATAGATGCGATGCGTGAGAAGTTGGATGAATGGAATATTGATTTTCCATATCTTGCCGATGAAACGCAGGAAGTTGCCAAGGCTTTTGATGCGCAGTGTACACCTGATATTTATATGTTTGATAAACATGGTGAGCTTTATTATCACGGTCGCATTGATGACTACTGGAAAGATGAAAGCAAAGTCACGCAAGAAGAGCTTCTACCTGCTGCAGAAGCCTTGGTTGCAGGTAAGCCTGCACCACAACCGCAGCATCCAACCATTGGTTGTTCAATCAAGTGGTTAGACTAATTTTTAGATTGCAAAAATGAATAAAACCGAAAAGGATAAAACATGAAAATATATGTAAAAATAAGTGCTCTTTCTTTTATCTTTTTTAGTTTTCTCGTACCTGCTCAAGCAGGTGATGTGGTTAAAGGTAAAGCTATTTTTGATAGACTGTGTTTTCATTGCCATAAACCCAGTTATGATGATAAATTTGCACCAGGTTTGGCTGGTATTACAGAACGTAGGGATACCAAATGGCTGCATAGTTTTTTGCAAAACCCAAGTAAAATGATTGAACACGACGAGTATGCGAAAAACTTAAAAGCAAGTAATCCTTACAATTTAACCATGCCCACCTTGCCTGAGATGCAGAATGAACAAAATAGAGAAGATATTATTGCTTATTTAGATACACTGGGTGAGTAGTTACTCCAGTTCCTCTAAACCTTTTACTACTGCAGCTGATAATGCTTCAATGGCTTCTACATCTTGGGTAGCACCAGCTACATCTCCAGCATTAAACTTGGTGACAGCTTGCTTGGCTAACCTATGCATGTCAGCATGAGGTGACTCAATACCGTTGAATGATGGGCAACTACCAAATTCAACTTGCCCGTTGCTGTAGTACCATTTACCTAAACGGCAATTATGGTGGTCGGTGACTTCGCTAATATCAATGCTATCGCGCCCTGAAATCATATCTATTAAACGTTTTTTCCAAAACATATGGTCGCTTTTAGCAAGTTGAATCACAGCATTGGTAATTTTCAGCTTTGAAAACTCTTGTAAGTCTGCGCGTAGTGCAATATCCATTTCATCGGTTGTATTTAGGCTTTGCTCAGCTTGGGTATCCATCACTTTCGCATCAGCATGACAATGGGTAACACCTTCTGCAATTTCAGTGGATGCAATGGCCTGTTCTTTGGTGGCGTGGTGCATACCATGTACACTTTCATCCACCTGTTGCATGTTGTATACAATGGTATCCATAGAAGACTGTGTGGTTTCAACAATAGATGATGCATTGGCAACGGTTTCAGACATTTCGCTTAAGCGCGTTACGACAGCGGAAACTGATTTTTGTATGCTTACACTTTTTTCTACAATATTATCTGCAGCATCTTTGGTTTGATGGGATAGTTGTTTGACCTCGCCTGCAACAACAGCAAATCCACGACCAGCATCGCCAGCACGTGCTGCTTCAATGGTAGCATTTAAAGCAAGTAGATTGGTTTGGTCAGATATTTTTTGTATGGTTGTTAATAGACCATCGATTTCTTTGGATACACTAGCAAGCTGTTGTACTTCATTGGTAACATTGTTCATTTGTTCTGTTGTGGCATGGATAACATCAAATACTTGCTTCATAGACTGACTTCCTTCATCCACAGCAATTTTTGCTTGCTCACTTTGGCTGCCAACTTTATCCGCTTGCTCGGCAATCATTTGTACGGTAATGCTCATTTCTTCAGTTGCTGATGCCATGGTTTCTGTACGCTGGGCTACACCATCAGCTAGTTGCTGTAGCTTTGCCATATTGATGGTGTTTTCAAAACCAGTCATGGTTAGTTCAACTTTATCTTTTAACTCTTTAAGTTGCATTTTATCTAACCATTGCATCATATGATTAGCAGCGTTAGCTAAGGGGTGGTCGTTGCTTATTCTAAAGGTAAAGTCACCATTAGATACGGCTTGAAATAAGGTTTCAATTTCTGTGACATGATTTGTTTCCAAAGTAGGCTCCTCTTTAGTGTACCAAAGGTTAAAGTAGGTAAGCAAAGGTGATGCCAGTTTTTGTATGTTGAAGTGCTAAGGCTTAGGTTCTTGGTGTTAAGAGCTGTTGAAGGTATTGGGGGTGTAAGCTTTCTTCAAGTTGGTCGGCGAGCATATCTAAAGATGCCAAAGTTTTATCATGCTGATTGGTATGGCTTGTGATTTTAAAACCTAGTTCGTGCAACCAAGCTTGACGAAATTCACCTTGTTCAAATAAACCGTGTATATAAGTCCCCCAAATTTGATTGTCTGCCGAACATGCAACAAAAGGAAAGAGGCTTTCATCGGTGTGAGATATACCGTGATGAATTTCATAACCTGTAACCAAGTGTCCTTGCGGAAAGCTTGCTGTTTGCTCGATTTTCTGGAGTGTTTTTTCAGGCATCATTTGGGTGTGTATGGGCAGTAGATTTAAACCTTGGCAACTTTCGCTCTCAGTATGCATGGCATCTTCAATATATTCACCTAACATTTGAAAACCACCGCAAATGCCTAAAACTTTCCCTTGGTAGCGCAAATGCTGTTGTATTTTTTCAACAAACCCTTGTGTTTTGAGCCAGTTTAAGTCTGAAGATACATGTTTGGAGCCAGGTAATACAATCAAATCACATGGTTGAAGCTCATTGGTGCTGCGTACAAAAGAGACTTGAATATCTGCATCAGAAGCCAAAGGGTCTAAGTCATCGTGGTTAGACATGCGTGGATAGGCTATAACAGATACATGCAGTTGATGTTGTTTTTCAGATGCTTGTTCATGTTTAAAGGGACTATCTTCTTCGGGTAAGTCCAAGTTCAACATAGGTATGACACCAATGACGGGTTTATGGGTGTCTTGTTCAAGCCAAGTTAAAGCATCATCCAACAAAGCAACATTGCCTCTAAATCGATTGATAAGGAATGCTTGAATTCTATGGCTATGTTCATCTTGCAGAATATCAATGCAGCCTTTAAGGGAGGCAAATACACCGCCTTTATCAATGTCTCCAACCAACCATACGGGCACATCAGCAGCTTGGGCAAAGCCCATATTGGCAATGTCACCATCCATAAGGTTGGGCTCTGCTGGGCAGCCAGCACCCTCTATAATGACCATGTCATATTGTTGTTGTAAGGTGTCAAAGGATTGGAGTACGGTATCTAGCAAGGCAATTCTATCTTTACGAAAACGTTTGGCATGTAAGCGACCATGAACTTTGCCACGTACAATGAGTTGCGCTTTTTGGTTGTTTTCAGGCTTGATAAGTACGGGGTTCATATCCACAGTAGGTTGAATACCGCAAGCAAATGCTTGTAAAGCTTGGGCTCTGCCGATTTCACCATGATCTGCTGTAACCGCAGCATTGTTGCTCATGTTTTGTGGCTTAAACGGAGCAACCTTGACACCATTGCGAGCAAGCAAGCGGCAAAGACCTGCAACCAAGACAGATTTTCCAACACCTGAGGCTGTTCCTTGAATCATAAGCGCGTTTGTTTTCATGGTCGAAAACTTATGTAAAACGTAAGCGATAGCAAAAGGTTCGTATCAATCTTGTTGTTTCTTTAGTGAAAATTGGCAGGTTGCGCCCATATTTTTCAGGGTTGTATCCCTTTTTGGAGTGTTTTTTTATGAATATTGGTTGTGTAAGTAAAGGTGTTGCAATGGCAATCGCTTTGGGTTTGGTTGGTTATTTTGTTGGTCCTATGGTAGGTTTAAACCAAGAAATACCTGTAGGTTCAGTATTGGCATCGGGTTTGGTGTTTGGCTTTTTATTGGGTGCTTGGGCATTTGGTGGCGGCTCAGGTCGTTCGACTTCAAAAGCCAAGCATAATAACACGAATGTCTTGTATGTAGGTAATATTCCATTTAAAGCGCGTGAAGATGAAGTGCAGCGTTTATTTGAAACTTATGGCACGGTTGTTTCAGTACGTTTGGTTCGTGGTGGGCCTAATCGTCGCCCTAAAGGGTATGGTTTTGTAGAAATGGGTTCTGCTGGTGATGTGAAAGCGGCTTTAGTGTTGAATGGTGAAGAGTTTGCTGGTCGCAAGCTTCGTGTGAACGAAGCCAAAGATAAGAAGTAAGTTTTTTAAACCTCTTTTTTGAAGTGTGCCCAGCGCTTAGGCCAGGGCGCACGACATTCTAATATTTTTCCTGTGCTTGGATGCTCAAAGCGAAGTCGCCAAGCATGTAAAGCTAAACCTTTCCCTTTGATAGCTTTATAATGTTTCGTATCTACTTTTTCTGCGTATTTGGGATCGCCCAAAATTGCATGCCCTTCTTGTTGTAATTGTACACGCAGTTGATGTGTTCTTCCGCTGTGCGGTTGTAAAGCGACAAGGCTATATTGCCAACCTTCATGTTCACGCAACAGTATGGTTTGTAAGTCAGTGATAGCTTCTTGACCATGTTTAGAATCTACAACCATACGCTCACCACTTTGGGTCACACCTTTAAGCAGCTTGGACTGCATACGTCCAGCATAAGGATAGGGGTGTCCTGCGACCCAAGCCAGATATGTTTTGTGAGCATTACGATGACGGAAGCTTTCGGTAAGTTTACGTAAGGTTTTTAGGTTTTTAGCCAGCAATAAGCATCCGCTAGTATCTCTATCTAAGCGGTGTGCCAAACGTAACTCTGGTAAGTTAAGTTGCATTTTAAGGCGTTCAACTAACCCTACAATATGACCACTACCTCCATGCACAACAATGCCCGCTTGTTTATCAATAATGAGTAAATCATCATCTTCATAGAGGATGATGAGGTTTTTGATGGTTGGTGTGAATGTTTGAGCTTGTTGTTCAGAAGTATATTCTTCAGAGGAATGGGGGCGCAAGCTGGCGGGTAAAAATACACTATCGCCTTCATGAACACGAAACTCGGGTTTAATGCGTTTACCATTGACCCTTACGTTCCCTTTTCGGATTAAGCGCAAAATAAGGGTACGTTTTTCTTGTCCTAGTAGGCGACAAAGTACGCGGTCAATACGGCTATTATCCTCATTTTTATCAATGATAAGGTGAGGTTTCTTTTCGTTTTTTTGCTCTGAACTTGCCAAAGTGGCTCCTGTTTGCTTTAATAGGGGGCAGATTGTACATGTGTTCCGCGTGTGTGGCGATAGATAGCGAGTAATATGTCGCGTATCGGTTTGAAAACAAGGGTGCTAAAGATGCAACTTGAGAAGTTAGTCGCTTCGTTCAGACGATATTTACGGAGAGTGGGTCGTTTTTTCTTAGGGTCTCACCTTAGCCAACGCCGTGTTGAGCGATGTTCAATAAATATAATATAAAAGCCGCCTGACGGTCTTAAATGAGATACAGATTTTAACTTGAGCTTGGTGCTTGTTGTGTACGACACACTTAGTTGGGGTGACAATTAAAAGATGCTTTGAGTATAACAAAAGTGTTTTTGTTATACTCAAAGGTTTATGCTGTCAGCGGTAAAGGAACCGCAATGAAGAAGTTGATGCTAATCAACGCCTCGCATGAGGAAGAAAGCCGTGTTGCTATTGTCGAAGATGATTTTTTACAAGAACTAGACATAGAATCCACGCATAAAGTCCTAACCAAGGGTAATATTTATAAGGGAACTATCACCAAAGTTGAAGCTAGTTTGCAAGCTGCATTTGTAGAATATGGTGCACTGCGTCAAGGTTTTATGCCTTTAAGTGAAATTCATCCAGACTATTGGAAAGATGGTGTTGATAAAACCCAAGACCCACGCAATGTAAATATTCAAGATGTATTAGAACCTAAACAATCGGTGTTGGTGCAGGTTGTTAAGGAAGAACGTGGTAATAAGGGCGCTGCTTTAACAACATATTTGTCACTTGCAGGTCGTTATTTGGTATTAAGTCCAAATACAGAGCGTGGTGGTATTTCGCGTAAGCTTCCAGAAGATGTGCGCCGTGCACTCAAAGAAATATTATCGCAATTGAATGTGCCTGATAATATGGGTCTGATTGTGCGTACGGCCGGTCGTGACCAAAAGTTAGAAGCATTGGAACGTGATTATTTGTATTTGCAACGTTTGTGGGATGAAATTCGTATCAAAAGTGGTACAGCACCATCACCTTCATTGATTTACTTGGAAGGTGATATGGCAACCCGTGCTATTCGTGACCATTTTAGTGATGATATTCATGAGATATGGGTGGATAACCATGAGGTTTATACACGGACTAAAAACTTTGTGCATGCTGTACTTCCAGGAAAAGAAAAATTAGTAAAATTATACCGTGGGAAAAAACCACTTTTCCGTCAATATGGTATTGAAAGCCAATGTGAACAAATTCATGAGCGTGAAATTCGTTTGCCATCGGGCGGCTCTATTGTGTTTGACCCCACGGAAGCTTTAACTGCAGTGGATGTGAACTCATCACGTTCTACAGGGCGAAAACATATTGATGATACAGCATTGGACACAAATTTAGAGGCTGCGCGTGAAATTGCTCGCCAATTGCGTATTCGTGATATTGGTGGTTTGGTTGTTGTCGATTTTATCGATATGGCAAACCGCAAACATGGGCAACAGGTGGAAGAAGAGTTGCGCCTTGCCACGGCTAAGGATAAAGCACGGGTTCAGTTTGCCCGTATTTCGCGTTTTGGTTTGTTGGAAATGTCGCGCCAGCGTTTGCATCCTTCTGTACGTGAAACAACAACGGAAACATGTCCACGCTGCCAAGGTCGTGGCTCTATTCTTACGGTTGAGTCTATGGCGTTACAAATGTTGACGCGCATGGAAGATTTGGCTGAAAAAGGCAAAAAACCTAAGCTTGTGGTTCAAGTACCATCTGAAACAGGTGAATATTTGATGAATAATAAGCGAGACTATATTGCTCGCATTGAAGAGAATCATGATGTGCAGATTTCTTTGCAGATTCGCCCAGATTTGATGATTCCACATTACCGTATTGAGCGGCATTGGCGTGATAATAATCAAGACCGTTTGGAAATGCTTGAAGATACGATGAAAGGTAAAAAACCTCAGCGTGTTGCCCGTAAGCTTAAACCAATGAAACCTGTGGTAGGTATTCCACAACCAATTGTAAAGGCTGTTAAGGTTAGTTGGTTTAAGGCACTTTTAGATAAACTGTTTGGTGAGAAAAAAGAAGATAAACCAGTGGTGAAGCGAAAAAATACTGCGCGTAAACGAAAACGTAACCCCAATAGGTCGAAGAAAAACAAATCTGCTGTAAAAGCAGATGTAAAACAGGAGCAACAGAGTAAAACGGAAGGTGAAGAAGGACAAAAACGTCGTCGCCGCCGCCGTCGTCGCCCTGCAAAAGATAAAACGGCTCAACAAAATACTCAACAACAGAACGGTCAGCAACCAAACAACCAGCAGCAAAACAACCAAAAGAAAAATGATACTGCTGCTCAATCCAAAAAAGAGCCGTCAACTACGACAGAAGCATAACTTGTGACTTCTGATAAAAACTTGGTCAGCTGGGATATTCCTAGCCAGTGGCATGGCAAGCGTTTGGATGCAGCTTTGACAGCTTTGTCTGGACTAACAAGAGCGCGTATTCAACAACTATTGGATGAAGGCTGTATTTGGCAGCAAGGTGCTGAGCAACAACGCTTGAAGCGGTCGGTAAAAGTGATGGAAGGCGATGTTTTTCTTGCTGATATTCCTGTTGCCCAAGCCATGGACTTGCAAGCAGAAGATATACCACTGGATGTATTGTTTGAAGATGAATACCTCATTGTAGTCAATAAACCTGCGGGTATGGTTGTTCATCCTTCGCATGGTCATGATACGGGTACATTGGTGCATGCTTTGTTGCATCATTGTGAAAGCTTGCCTGGCATTAATGGTGTTGAGCGACCAGGTATTGTACATCGTTTGGATAAAGATACTTCTGGTAGTTTGGTTGTTGCTAAAACTGAAGCTGCGCACCAAGGTTTATCGGCTCTGTTTGCTAACCATGATTTACAACGAGAATATGTAGCTTGGTGTCGAGGTTTTCCGCGTTGGATGCAGAAACGCATTGAGCTACCCATTGGCAGGCATCCGCATAATAGGCAAAAAATGGCAGTAGTACCGCAAGGGAAAATAGCGATTACCGATGCCACATTAGAGCAACGTTTTGATGAACACTTTTGTCGCATGCGTTTGCGGCTGCATACAGGACGAACGCATCAGATTCGGGTGCATTTAAGTCATGAAGGTATGCCAGTATTGGGGGATGCAGTGTACGGTCGTAAGTTTAACCCAAGTAAAGCTATTGCAGAGCCCGCATACAGTGTGTTGAAAAACTTATCACGCCAAGCTTTACATGCAGAAATATTGGGTTTTGTGCATCCCATTACGCAAGAAAATATATTGTGTCATGCGCCATTTCCTGATGAGCTTGCGCAGCTAAATACAGCATTAAAAACATTGATGTAAGATGTTTTATGCTTCACGGTTATTGCAAAAACATGGTGTTCAAGCTGTGTTTACAAATCGCGAGGGTGGAGCCACAACTGATTTTTCATTACTTGATGAGGATAAGTTAGCTCACAATATTCAATTATTATGTAACCAGACCCATATTTCTACGCCGCATCAAGTGATACAAGTGCATAAGGCTGAGGTGCTGCATTGCTCGGGTGTGGGTTATGTGCACAAGCAAGAAGCCGATGTTCTTTTGGCTACTGAACGTGGTGTTGCTTTGGCTGTGCGCACTGCAGATTGTGTTCCCATACTTTTAGCAGATAAGCAAGCAGGTGTGATTGCAGCTGTACATGCTGGTTGGAAAGGTACTGTGGCACAAGTAGCACTTAAGGCTGTGCAAGCCATGTGCATGCGAGGGGCTAATGTGGAGAAAATCGTTGCGAGTTTAGGACCGTGTATTGGTTCATGTTGCTTCGCTGTGCATGCAGATGTTGCCCAGAAACTGGATGATGCTTGCCAACAACGTGTGAACTTTTATCGTGATGGGCTTTGTTTTGCAGACTTAGCTTTGGCAAATCAAGGTCAACTTTTAGGTGTAGGCGTACGACCTGAAAATATTGAAACTTTATTCCATTGTACAGCTTGCCATGCTGACCCTTCATATTATTCGTATCGACGAGATAAAGGAGATACTGGGCGTCAGTTATCGATGATTATGCTGGCATAAGTTGCTCATCGCGAATATCCGTTTTAGGCTAGCGGTAATGTTACGTGTATTTATTTACCTTTTATGCCTGTGTTTTACGTTTACACAGCTAGAAGCAAATGAAAATCAGATGAACAAAGAGACGCATGTCCACATTGAGGACGGTGTGATTTATTGTGATGTACAGACTTTTAATCAAGAAGCATATGTGTTGAATGTTTTGGCTAGTGGATCTTCACTTACTGTTTTTTGGCAGTTTGATGTTTTGCGTAAAAGACCATTTTGGTTAGATAAATCAGTGGCCAGTATTCGCTTAGGTCGTCAGGTTATTCCTGATTTAGTGACCAAACGCTGGTTGATGCGAGATTTGAGCAGTGGTGTGGTGCATTATACAAGAAATGTACATGTTGCGATGCGTTTTTTAACGGAAATGCAGCACGCTGCAGTAGTGGATGTATCCATTTTAGATGAACAAGAAAAGTATTATATAGAAACCCAACTGTATATATATGAGGGTGAACAAGGTAGTAAAGGTTGGTTGGCTGATATATTTGGTGGTGTGGATATGGGCGTAGTCGAGCTTGTTTTACCAACACAAGGTTTAAAAGATGAGTGAGTCTTTGGGTAAAGATAGATTGAAGCCCCTTGTTTGGTTACCCTTTGTTATTGCTACATTATTATTGACAGTAGGTGTCTTATCTTGGCCTAGTCATGATCAATTTGGACCAGTTTTTTTGAATTGGTTAACTGTTCTTTTATTTTTTATATTAGCTACCGTTTTCTTCTTTGTAGGCATATATCGTTTGAAATCAACCAAGGAAGAATATGCAGGTTCATATCTTCGCACAAAACTTGTTGCAGCCATGGTGTTGATGGTGTTGGTACCATCGTTACTGCTACAGTTGACAGCAAATCAAGTGATTGAGAAGGGGCTGGATGTCTGGTTTGATGTTCGGGTTGATACCTTATTGGATAAAGCCATGAGTTTAGCACAAGGCTTTTACTCAGGGGCTGAGTCGGATATGGAAAAGTCATTATTACAGGTGGCGCAAGATGATGATTTTCCACTTGAGATAGTCACACAGCCATTAGGCACAATGTTAATTAGCCAGCATTTAGGTAAATTGCTTGAGCAATATGGTTGGCATAAAGTAGAACTATTTGATGTCTCAGAGCGTTTAATTGCTATGGCAAGCAAGCAGGTTGCAGGACAGCAATTTAGTGATTTAAAAATTCGTGACTTATCGGATACAGCAAAGTTGAGTAAGGTATTGGGTAAGCAAGCGGTTGAGCATGAAGTACGTAAAAGCGGTGAGTATGTTGTGGGTTATTTGCCTTTGTATATGCAGCAACGTTTTGTCGCCTTGTTGCGTGCAGAAATTCGTTTGCCTGATGAAGTGACTTCGAGTGCACGAAGTATTGAGGCTGATTATAAATCATACCGCGAGCTTGAGAGGCATAGGCAAGGTATTCAGGAAATATTTACGCATACCTTAATGATAGCCATGGTTATCATCACATGTATTGCAGGTTTGTTAGCCTTGTTCTTTGCGCGTAAGCTTACTACACCAATTGAAGAATTAGCTTTGGCTTTAAAAAGAGTAGAAGCAGGTGAGTTTGATGTGTTGGTGCCAGTGCATGCAGAGGATGAACTGGGATCATTAGCGCGTTCATTTAACAGTATGACAGCAAAGCTTCGGCAGAACATGGAAATGTTACAGCAAACACAAGAAGAACTAACAGGAGCATTGGTTAGCAGTCGCCAACGTCAATATGTATTGGAAAACTTACTGTCTAATTTACAAAGTGGTGTGATTTTATTAGACCAGAGTGGTGATATCCGCTTGATGAATCAAGCTTGCCAAGATTTGTTGCTTATTCCAGAGTCTACGGAGAAGAAAGTTTCAATTTTTGATTTTTCTGAGGCTCACTTGGCACCAGTGTTAAACTTCTTCCGAACCTTAAAAACCCAAGGTTTGGATAGTTTGCAATATGAAATTGAACTTTTGCATGGGTTTCAAACCATCAAAATACTTGCCCGAGGTACAGTGTTAGGGAAACAAGATGATCAGCTTTTTTCTGGTTGGTTATTGGTTTTTGATGATGTGACACAGTTGGCAGAAGCGCAAAAACATCAGGCATGGTCAGAAGTTGCACAACGTTTGGCACACGAAATTAAGAACCCACTAACACCCATTAAGCTTTCAACAGAACGCCTGCAGCGGCGTTTTCGTTCGCAGGTAGATCATGTTGAAATTTTTGATACCTGCACCAAGGCTGTGATTACGCAAGTTGAACGCTTGCAACGGTTATTGGCTGATTTCTCGAATTTAGCAACCTTGCCCAAACCCAAAACAGAAGTTGTGAGTATTCGCTCACTATTACAAGACTTGCGAGAATTATACAGTGCATATCAGAATGTTACATTTGAGGGGTTGCCTGATGGGGATGTCTGTTGTGACCCCGATCAGGTGCGGCAGGTGTTGATTAACTTGATTGATAATGCGCTGGCTACAAAAACACCTGTGCGTGTTTATGTTGAAGTCACAGAAAATGATACCAAGTTTTATGTGCAAGATGAAGGACCTGGTATTGATGAAAAAACGCAAAAGCATATGTTTGAGCCGTACTTTTCAACCAAGAGTGATGGCAGCGGTTTAGGTTTGGCGATTGCACAACGTATTACTGAAGAACATGATGGTAGTTTAATGTTGGTCTCAGCAGCATCGCCTACACGTTTTTGCATGTGTTTGCCGCATAAACTTATACTTCGAGGTTTAGAGGAGAAAAAGGCATGACGATTCATATTCTAATTGTTGATGATGAGCAGCCAATCCGAGAGTCTTTGCAGGGATTGTTTGAGGATGAGGGTTATTTGGTGAGCACTGCGCCTTCGGGTGAAGAGGCTGTTGCACGTTTTCGCAAACACCCTGTTGATTGTATTTTTCTAGATATTTGGATGCCTGGTATTGACGGTTTGGAAACCATGAGTCGCATCAAACAAATGGATGCAGATGTGCCTGTAATTATGATGTCTGGGCATGCTACGATAGACACAGCAGTTCGTGCAACCAAGCTAGGTGCATTTGATTTTATTGAGAAACCATTTTCTTCTGAAAGGTTGCTTATTTTGTTGCGCAATGCGATTGAGAAGCGGCGTTTAGCAGTAGAAAACTTTGATTTAAAGCAGGAGACTAGTCGAGCTTCATCACAATTGATTGGTGATAGTCCTGTGATTCGAGAAGTACGAAAGGCGATTAAAAAAGCTAGCATGAAAGATACTCCAGTGATGATTATTGGTGACCACGGTACTGGTAAGTCCATTGTAGCACGCTTGATTCATGAAGCCTCACAGCGTCAAGGTCAACCATATATTACTTTTCATCGAGGTACATTATCAGAGGAAGAGACGAAGCATGAATTGTTTGGTTATGAAAAAGGGGCTTTTGTTGCTGCACTTTATACGCAACGTGGTCGCTTAGAGGCTGCGCATGAAGGCTCATTATATATTGAAGATATTACACAAATCACTTTGCCGTTGCAGCAGTCCTTGCTTAAAGTGATACAAGAAAAACGGGTGCAACGCTTGGGTAATATGAAACAGTATCCATGTGATGTACGCTTGATGATGAGCTCTTGTTGTACTCAGGATATGTTATTGTCAGGTGAATCTTTGCTTGCTGGTTTGTATGCCAAAACTAATGGTATAACGATTTGTATGCCTAAGTTAAAGGAGCGTTCAGAAGATATACCAGCATTACTCACCTTTTTGGCACAAGAGCAGGTGGATAGTTTAGGTGGTGACCCCGTTGCCTTTTCTGATGATGTCATAAGTTTGCTTCAATCCTATGATTGGCCAGGTAATATACGTGAGTTACGTAATTATGTTGAGCGGTGTCACATTTTATGCTCAGGGCAAACGCTAAGTGTGGACACTATGTTGCCTTTGGATGCATCATTGCAAAAACCAAGCTTTTCAGCAGTGCCTGATGATTCAGTGCTGTTGGATGGTTTTCATGATGCAAGAAAACGTTTTGAAAGAAGTTATATTGTGCACCATTTGGAAAAAAATGACTGGAATGTCAGTAAAACAGCGGCGGATATTGGTATGGAAAGAAGTCAGTTGCACCGAAAAATAAAATCGCATGACCTAACACCACCCAACAAATGAATATTTTAGTATTGGGTGCAGGGGAAGTCGGCTTTCATATTGCCATGCGCTTGGCTGCCGAAGGGCATGATGTTGCTGTGGTGGATAGCAACGAAGAACGCATACAGCGCGTTGCTGATACTATGGATGTGCGTACGGTGTTGGGTAATGCTGCACACCCATCGATATTGGAAAGTGCAGGGGCAAAAAATGCAGACTTATTGATTGCAGCTACGGCTAGTGATGAAACCAATATGTTGGCATGCCAAGTTGCACATTCTTTGTTTAAGGTTACAACCAAAATGGCGCGTATTCGTGAGCCTGATTTTGCCAATAATAAGCAGTTGTTTGGGCGTGATGAGTTGCCTATTGATATGATTATTTCTCCTGAACATGAGGCAGCAAGGGCGATTGTGAAACGTTATCAAGTTGCATCGGCCATGGATGCACAGGGTTTTGCTGGTGATAGAGTACAACTGCTAGGTATGATGATTCGTCCTAAGAGTCTATTGGCTGGTCTGGCCTTAGAAGAGTTGGCAGATGTGATGGGAGACAACAGGGTATTTGTGGTAGCCCATGAGCATAATCGTAAATGGAAGGTTCCTGCACCAGACACGGTATTGTTAGCGGGTGATAGTGTGTATCTTGCTGTGGCTAGCCATCAAGTTGATGCTGTCGTGGAAGCCTTAGAAGGTTGTAAACAAGAGCAAAGTGTTAAACGTAATGTGATGTTAGTTGGCGGCGGTAATGTTGGTTATGCTGTAGCTCAAGCTTTAGAAGGCATGGGGGTGTCGGTTAAACTGATTGAGCATAATGAGGAACGTGCCAAATGGATATCAGACCATTTGGACTCAACCATTGTCTTACATGGTGATGCTTTAGATCGTGACCTATTGGAAGAAGAGGCCGTTGCGCATATGGACGACTTTTTGGCGCTAACCAATGATGATGAAACAAATATTTTAAGTAGTTTGATTGCCAGTAAGTATAAAGTTCCGCATGTGGTGACATTGGTTAACCGTGCAATTTATTCGGATCTTGTGCGAGAAATAGGCTTGGATGTGATTGTATCGCCACGGTTCACAACGGCGGCATCAATTTTACGCCATGTTCGTAAAGGTAGTATTTTGGGTATGTCACCTTTGGGAGATGGAACGCTTGAAGTGATTGAAGCTGAAGCATTGGAAACAGCAAAGATTTTGGAATTACCACTTAAAGACTTGCGACTACCCAAAGACACTGTGATTGGTGCCATTGTTCGTGGGGATACGGTCATTATTCCTGATGGGGAAAGCATGGTATTACCGAATGATCATGTTGTACTGGTGTCTAGGGCAGATGCTATCCGTGATATTGAACGACTTTTTGAAGTTCGTCTTGAGTTTTTCTGATGTTTGAAGGATATATAAACTATGCATCTTAAAGGTGTAGTTTGGACATTGGGTGTGCTGGTCTGTTTATTTGCAGGCGGTATGATGCTACCTGCCATTGTTGCACTATATTATGCTTCAGGTCATGCAGATCAGTTCATTTTAGCTGGTGTTTTGGTACTAATGTTAGGTATTTCTATGGTTAGCTGGGCAGGAGAAGCTCCTAAACAACTGGGGCATAAAGATGGGTTTCTGATTGTAGCTTCGGCATGGATAGTCTTATCGGTGTTGGGTGCTATTCCTTTTTTAACGACAGGTACTTGTAAGACTGTGATTGACGCATTATTTGAATCGACATCAGGTTTGACTACAACAGGTGCAACAGTATTGACAGGTTTGGACAGCATGCCTCACGCTATTTTATTTTGGCGTTCTATGCAGCAGTGGTTGGGCGGTATGGGTATCATCGTTTTGGCGGTAGCTGTGATGCCGTTGTTGGGTGTGGGTGGCATGCAGTTGTTCAAAGCTGAAACGCCAGGGCCTGTTAAAGACAAGTTGACTGCTAGGGTGACGGAAACAGCCAAGGTATTATGGTTGCTTTATTTGGCGACCACAGTGGTATCATCCATTGCTTTAAAGCTAGCTGGTATGAGCTGGTTTGACGCGCTTAACCATGCAATGACATCGGTATCCACAGGTGGTTTTTCTACGCATGATGCCAGTGTGGGTTACTTCTCATCACTATGGATTCGTGGTGTGGTTGTTGTCACGATGATTTTAGGTGCAACTAATTTTACCTTACATTTTATGGCAGTGCGCAATGGCTTTACGCTGCGAACCTATTGGGAAGATGATGAGTTAATGACCTATTTTAAGTGGCTAACAAGCATTATTCTTGTTGTTGGTGTTTTGACGGTTAGTTCAGGCAAAGGACACTGGAATGAGGTAATTTTTAATATTGTTTCTATTTCCACTTCCGCTGGTTTTGCCGTGAGTGACTATGGGTTTTGGCCACCAGCAACGTCTTTGCTTTTTCTCATTGTGATGTTTGTAGGTGGCTGTTCAGGTTCAACGGCAGGTGGAATGAAGGTGGTTCGAATTTTATTGCTTTTTCGGCAAGGTATGCGGGAAGTTCGCCGCTTGATTCATCCGCATGCTGTGTTGCATGTTAAAGTGGGTAATAAAAGTGTGGAGGGCTCAGTTGTTCAGGCGTTGTGGGGCTTTTTTGCACTGTATATTGTATGTTTTATTGTTATTGCAGTTTTGGTTGCGATGACAGGCGTAGATATGTTGACAGCAACTTCTGCTTCTGCGGCCACGATTACGAATGCTGGCCCAGGTTTTGGCGATGTGGGGCCAGCTTCAACATATGCCATGCTTCCTAGCGCTGCCAAAGCTTTTTTAATGTTTGGTATGGTTCTGGGCAGGCTTGAGATTTTTACATTTTTTGTATTGTTGGTGCCTGAATTTTGGCGAAAATGAGCACTTATATCTCGTAAAGTTGGCTATCTTCGTTTAATTCGTCTATTGTACCGTCTAAATATACTTATTTATGAGTGACTTAAAGATTATTTAGGGGATGCGTTTTTGTGAAAAGAGCATTTTGGAAAACAGATTGGTTTTTGGGGGTAGTACTTACGCTAGTCTTTTTTACTGCGTATGACTCATCAATTATTAAAAACCTTGAGTTTTCAGTTTATGATTTTGCTTTAGAAAGCAGTGCGCAACCTGCTGATGATAATATTATTATTGTTGATATTGATGATGCATCCATTGATTTGATTGGTCGTTGGCCATGGCCTCGTAGTGAAATGGCAGATATGATTGAAATCTTGAGTAAGGCTCAAGTTCGCATGATTGGTGTTGATGTTTTTTACAGTGAAGAACAAGTGGATAATGGAAGTAATGCAGCGCAGAAGTTAGCAGACCTTTTACAAGAACAAGGTGATGCGTTGCTTGCAGAAGCTGATGCTTTGGCAGCGCAGGGTCGTGAGGCAGAAGCTGATGCCAAGTTTGCTCAGGCAGATGCCAAACTATTACAAGCTGATAAAGTAGTTGCCGAAGCTATGGCTAAAAATGGTGATGCAAGGTTAGTGAAAGCTGTTCGACAAGCGGGCAATGTTTTTATGCCTATGTTTTATGAGGCAGGGGAAGCTTTTGGACGACCTGATAGTACGCTGCCACCTTATATTTCACGAATGACAATTGAAAATATTGGTGATATTGATGCTACCATACCACCGATTAGTGCAGTAAAATTATCATATCCTTTTGCCAAGTTGGCTGAAGTTTCTGCGGGTATTGGCTACCTTAATGTCTTACCTAGTTTTGACGGTGTGCTTCGTTCAGAACCTTTGATTGTTGAATATTACGGAAAATTTTTGCCATCGATGTCATTAGCAATGGTGGCACATGACTTAAACCTAACTATGAATGATGTGTTGGTGAATATAGGTCATAGCGTAGAATTGGGTGCTTTGGTGATTCCGACAGATGAAGTGATGCAGGTTTCTCCAAAGTTTTATGCAGATTTAGGTGGCAAAGAAGGGCAAGCATTTCGACATGTTTCTTTCTATGATTTAAAAGCGGGAAAAGTACCTTTGGATGTACTAAAGGATAAAATTATACTCATTGGTGTAACAGCGGTTGGCATTGGTGAAGGTTATAAAACACCTGTAAGTAATGATATGAATGCTGTAGATTATCATGCAAACGTGATAGAAAGCCTGCTCAATAGTAGCTTTATCACCACACCAGAGTGGGCGGGTGTTGCAGGGTTAGCCTTGTTGCTCGCAGTTGGTTTTTACCTAGCGTTTGTACTACCAAGATTGAGTGCTTTCCTTGGTGCAGTAGTAACGTTAAGCTCCTTGTTGATAATCATTGGTTACACATATGTCTCTTTGGTTGATAGTGGTTTGTGGGTATCAACCATTGCTGCGGCAAGTTTGTTGCTTGTTGGTTATGTTATTCTGACCATTAAACGTTTCTCAGCCAGCGAAGATGATAGAGCTAAGATTTCATCAGAATCTGCTGAAACCAATAAAATGTTAGCCTTATCTTTTCAGAGCCAAGGTATGCTGGATATGGCTTTTGATAAGTTTAAAAAATGTCCGCCTGAAGATGATATTTTAGAAGGCATGTATACCTTAGCACTCGACTTTGAACGTAAACGCCAGTTTAACAAAGCGGCTGCAGTGTATGAGTATATTTTAGAACATAATCCTAAATTTAAAGATGTAAAACAGCGTATGGAGCGCACCAAAGATGCTGGTGAATCTATGGTGTTTGGTGGCACTGGTGCTGGTGGAGCTATGGGAACCCTAATGATTACAGGGGGTGCAAAACCTACGCTGGGTCGCTATGAAATTGTCAAAGAAATTGGTAAGGGTGCCATGGGTACAGTATATTTGGGTAAAGACCCTAAAATTAACCGTGAAGTGGCGATTAAAACCATGGCATTATCACAAGAGTTTGAGGGTGATGAGCTGCAAGATGTGAAAGATAGATTCTTTCGTGAAGCAGAAACGGCGGGTATGTTAAACCATCCAAATATTGTGACTATGTATGATGCAGGTGAAGAACACGACCTCGCTTTTATTGCTATGGAATACTTGGATGGCACAGATTTGGCACCATATACCAAAAAGGGTAAGCTGCTACCACAAATGGCAACTTTAAAGATTGTTGGTAAAGTGGCTGAAGCATTGCACTATGCAAGTCAGCAACATGTGGTACATAGGGATATTAAACCTGCCAATATTATGTTGCTTAAGGATAAAACAGTAAAAGTAACTGACTTTGGTATTGCGCGTATAACTGCATCAAGTAAGACTAAAACGGGTGTTGTATTAGGTACACCTTCATATATGTCACCTGAACAACTTTCTGGGAAACATGTGGATGGTCGCTCGGATATTTTTTCGCTGGGTGTGATGCTGTATGAAATGTTGGTGGGCAAACGACCGTTTAAAGGGGACTCTATGGCAACGTTACTGTTTCAGATTGCCAATGAACCACACCCTGATATTCGTGAGTTTGACCCCAACTTGCCTCAAGAGGTAAGTACACTAATTAACAGTATGTTAGAAAAGAACCCTGATAAACGCTTGCCTAATGGTGGTGCGGTAATTCGAGGAATTATTGCATGCTTGAAAGTGATGGCGGCAAAGGATGGTAAGAAATGAGTGCACTTGAGATGATTGCTGTTACAGATGTGGGCGTAAAACGAGACCACAATGAAGACTGTGTTGGCACTGATGAAGCAAATGGAATTGCAGTTTTAGCAGATGGTATGGGGGGGCATAATGCGGGTGAAGTCGCCAGTGCAATGGCTGTAGATTTGGTCATGCGTTTGTTAAAAGACGGCATTCAAAGGTTCCCTCAAGGTGCACTTGATGAAGAAACGGGTTTTTCAAAAGAGGCGGTGCTAGCTCGCAAAGCAGCGGTAACTGCCAATAATGTGATTATTGAAACAGCGGATGCAAAACCTGAGTGTGCAGGTATGGGCACAACGTTAGTTGTTGCTTTATTTTATGGTGACAGAGTAGCGGTGGCACATGTTGGCGATTCACGCATGTATTTATTACGTGATGAATACTTGACCCACGTCACAGAAGATCATTCATTAATACAAGAGCAAGTGCGGCGTGGTTTGCTGACGGCTGAAGATGCACGTAATTCATCCATTAAGAATTTAGTGACGCGGGCTTTGGGTGTTGAGAAAGATGTTGAAGCTGATGTTGTAGAAGAAATTACACGTGTGGGTGATATTTATATGATGTGTTCAGATGGTTTAACGGATGTTGTGCCCGATGAAGCGATTCGTTTGACTATGATTGAACATGCCAATCACTTGGATGTTGCTGCACAAACATTAATTGATTTGGCCAACGATGCAGGTGGGCCAGATAATATTTCGGTCATATTGATTCGAGTTAAAGGTTCGATATCGCGTAAGAAAGGTTTGTTTTCGCGACTATTTGGAGGGAAATAAGATGAGTACCAAGCTTATTTTGAAGTTCAAAGATACGGTTATTTCTGAGTTTGAGCTCAATCAAGAAGAAACAACGATTGGGCGAAAACCTGAGAATACGATTCATATTGATAACTTGGCTGTGAGTAGTAAACATGCCAGAGTATTAAAGATTGGTAAAAAGGTTATTCTTGAAGATCTGGGGAGCACTAATGGCACCTTGGTGAATGGGCAAGAAACCTCAAAGCATATCCTCAATAATGGAGATGTGATTACAGTGGGTAAACACACCTTAACATTTGTATCTCTTGAAGAGGATAGCCCAGTTGCAGCACCTTCTGCTGAAGAAAGTGATATGGATAAAACCATGATTATCAGTTCAGCAGCTAGGGAAGAGATGATGACAGAAGGCGGAGGGGCAGCAAAATCTACAGCATCGACACCTATGGTTTTGGCTAAGGTTCAATATATTTCGGGTCCACTGATGGGTAAGGTAGTGGAGTTGAAATCATCGCTTACCAGTATTGGTAAAGGTGATGGCTGTAAGATTAAAGTCAAAGGCTTACTAGTAGGTAAACAAGCTGCGGTTATTACACGCAGACCTACAGGTTACCATATTACCTTCTTAGAAGGAATGAGTAAGTTAAAAGTTAATGGTGAAGTTGTGGGTAATTCACCGCGTGTATTAAAAGATGGTGATATTATTGAAATAAGCGATACCAAGTTGGAATTCTTTATTAAGAAATAAAGTACACCAACCAGTAATGCGTAAATCAAGCCTCTGATAATTTATCTTATCAGAGGCTTTTTTTATTTAAGCTAACCAGTGTCGCGCATTTTGGAATATACGTAACCAAGCACCTTGTTCCTGATTTTTTTCAGGATAATAAGAGAACTGACTGTTTCTAAATAAACGCTCGGGATGCGGCATCATAATATTAAATCGTCCATCATCAGAGGTGAATCCAGTCAGACCATCTGGAGAACCATTGGGGTTGTGAGGATAAGTTGTTGCAGCTTGCCCTTGAGCATCGATATAGCGTAAATATGCTGCTGCATGTTGTTGGTTATCATGTTCAAATACAGCGCGACCTTCACCATGGGCAACAACCAAAGGAAGTTTAGAGCCTTGCATGCCTTGCATGAGGATAGATGGTGAGTCCATGACCTCAACCATCAATAAACGTGCTTCAAATTGTTCAGAAATATTACGTTCAAAGCTTGGCCAGTGCTCTGCACCTGGAATCATTTCTTTAAGCTGGCTCATCATTTGGCAGCCATTACATACACCTAAGGCGAACACATCATCACGGTTAAAGAATGTTTGAAATGTATCGGCTGCACGTGGGTTAAATTGAATGGAATTTGCCCATCCACGTCCTGCCCCCAATACATCACCAAAAGAGAAACCACCACAAGCCACAAGCCCTTGGAAATCGTCTAATGATGTACGCCCTTCAATCAAGTCAGACATATGTACATCAACTGATGTGAACCCCGCTTTATCAAAGGCCGCTGCCATTTCAACTTGCCCGTTCACCCCTTGCTCTCTAAGCACTGCCATTTTAGGACGTGTTTTGTTAATGAATGGTGCAGTTATATCATCGCACACATCATAGGTTAAATCAGCAAATAATCCTTGGTCATCAGGGTTGTTAATCGCATCAAATGCTTGTTTGGTGCATTCAGGGTTGTCACGCAAGCTTGCCAATTGGTATGAAGTTTCTGTCCAAACTTGTTGAAGCTCTAAAATAGCTTCATCCAATACCGTTTCATTTCGATGTGCGATATGTAATTGCAAGTCATCATTGGTGCTGCCAATGATATGTGAAATATGATTTAGACTTTGTTTTTCCAGTATTTGCAAGACTTTCGCTCTGTCATTACGTTGGACTTGAATCACAGTACCCAATTCTTCCGCAAATAGGATAGATAAAGCATCTTTACCAAGCCCATCCAGACAAATATCAATACCTGTACGCCCTGCAAAGCTCATTTCAGCTAATGTAGTTAATAAACCACCGTCCGAGCGGTCGTGGTAAGCCAATAACAATCCATTTTGATTGAGGTTTTGGATAGCCTTAAAGAAGTTGGCAAACATGGCTGCATCATCAAGGTCGGGCGTTGTGTCACCTGTTGCTTGATAAACTTGTGCTAGGCAAGAGCCACCCAAACGGTTTTTACCTTGTCCTAAGTCA
>JALWRX010000130.1 GCA_027080505.1 Ghiorsea sp. | reverse complement strand
TAGGTCAAGTGTTTGCTAAGCATACCATGGGTAAACCTGTGCTGGGCAGTCGAGATACGCTATCATCTTTTTCAACACAAGATTTACGCGAATATCTGAATGCGAACTATCGGGGTGGTCATGTACTAATTGCAGCGTCTGGGCGTATTTCACATCAAGATTTGATGAGTGAGGTTGAGCAAAGTGGGTGGAAAAACACTGGCAATAAACAGAAAAAACGCAGGTTAAGCCCAGAGGTGCACCGTGGTAAATATGAAATGACAAGGCAGATGGAGCAAGCGCAAGTGGTGGCATCTTGGCAGTCTGTTTGTACTACATCACCAGATAAACCAATAGCTTGGATTGCCAACCAATTATTAGGCGGGAGCATGAGCTCTATTTTATTTCGTGAAATACGAGAAAAACGAGGCTTGGCATACAGTATTGGCTCACACCTTTCTACTTATACAGATACAGGCTTATTGAGTATCAGTTGCAGTACCATGCCTGAGCAGCTTGAAGCATGTGTGGATGTATTGCAGCAAAGCATCGCGGATGTTTGCCAAAAGATACCTTCTGGTATGGTGCAAAGGGCACAACGTCAACTTACGGTTCAGTTTCGTATGGGTATGGACTCTATTGAAGGTGCTATGTTACAGCTAGGAGCACTGTTGGATGAAGATAAGCTTTATTCGCCGCTTGAGTGGGTGGATAAGGTGAATGCTGTGCAAGAAGAGCAGGTTCAATTATGGTTGAAACGGCAATTAGAGACTGATGCCTTATGGACAATAGCTACACCAGATGCTGAGGGTTAGTTGTTGTATTGCTGATTGGTGGTGTTGTGTTGTGCGATGAGCTTGGTGCGAGAAGAAACACCCATCAACTTAAAAATAGCAGTGATATGCGCTTTGACAGTGGCTTCTGATATTTTTAAGCGGTGAGCAATGGCTTTATTCGACAACCCCGAATATAACAGCTCTAAAACCTCTGATTGGCGCGGTGTTAACTGTTCATGTTTGTTGTTTGTTGAGGTGTGTTTGGGCATAGGCATGTAAGGCAGTATATGGGGTGGGATATATCGACCTCCAGCAAGCATAAGTTGTATGGCAGAGAGTAACACCGCTAACATGGTACTTTTGGGAACAAATCCCGAAGCGCCAAGCTCTAAACATTGCCAAGCAAGCTGAGGGTCCTCTGTGGCTGAAAGCATGGCAATGGGTAGCTCAGGGTAGTGGCTTCGTGCTTCTTTGAGTAAATCTAAACCTTCACCATCGGGTAATATATGGTCTAGTAGCACAAAATCATAGGGTTGTTTGGGTGCTTTTATTTTAGTACGAGCAACTTTGATGGTTGCTGCTTCTGTAATACTAACATTGAGGTCTGAGCTTTGTAGAAGACCAGTTAGGAACTCTCGATAGCAATCTTGATCATCTATAATAAGGATGTGCATCTGCCAATTCCATGCTTATTTGGATGGCAATGCAACTAGAAAATACATATACGACTTAAGTCTAATATGCTGTGAGGGAAATAAAAGATAAGTTTCGCCACCAATTGGGGATAATTGGTGGGGGTGGGGGACTTTATTGGTTCGAGCACAATAAAGCCTTCAAAATAGTAAATTCTAAAACTTCATTTTCTTTGATATGTCCAATTGATTCGTATTCAAGGTTTCAGTTAAACATGATGTTTTATAAGCTCTCAGGGCTAATGTTTTTTGCAATCAAGGCGACTTTAGATGGTTCAGTAGGCACAGGGATACGCACGATATGCCCGCTCCCTGGTGCAAAATCCATAGCAGAACCATCTTTGGCTTTAATCATGGACTCAATGGTAAAGGTTTGATTGCCGTTGGCACAAATCATTTCCACAGAATCACCTACACCAAATTTATTTTTCACATCAATTTCAGCCAAACCTGTTGCTTTATCATAACCAATAATTTCTCCGACAAAACGTTGGTAGTCCCAAGTGGATGAACCTTTTTCGTAGTTTTGGTGGGCGGCGGTGTGACGGCGTTGCAAGAAACCATCGGTGTAACCACGGTTAGCCAATGAATCCAACTTGCGCATCAGTGTCCAATCAAACTCACGCCCTGCAACCGCATCATCAATAGCTTGGCGATAGAGTTGGGCTGTGCGTGCTACATAATAATGGGATTTGGTGCGCCCTTCGATTTTAAGTGAATCCACGCCAATCTTAACTAGACGCTCTACATGTTCTATCGCCCTTAAATCTTTGGAGTTCATGATATAGGTGCCATGCTCATCTTCAAAAATGGGGATTTCTTCACCAGGTCGTCCTTCTTCTTCCAAGAGATAGACTTCATCAGCAAGCGGGTGGCGTGGTAAATCACCACAACTTGAAACTGTTGGTGTAAAAGGTTGTGGGTTCATAAAGTCATTGAGGTCTTTTATGTTAATCACATCACCACTGACATCTTCTTTACCTTCTTTCATGCCATATTTCCAACGGCAGGCATTGGTGCAAGAGCCTTGGTTGGCATCCCTATGGTTGAAATAACCTGACAATAAGCAACGCC
>JALWRX010000129.1 GCA_027080505.1 Ghiorsea sp. | reverse complement strand
AACATGCCGTTAAACGTTCACAGCGGGCACTTAAAGAATATGATATTCGCGGCGTTAAAACGACTTTAGCATTTTATCGTAATATTGCACTTTCTGATGTATTCCTCCAAGGTCAGTTTGATACTGGATTTATGGATCAACATCCTGAATTACTCGATTATAAACCATTTGAAGCGCGT
Organism: Ghiorsea sp.; assembly: GCA_027080505.1. Taxonomy (GTDB): domain Bacteria; phylum Pseudomonadota; class Zetaproteobacteria; order Mariprofundales; family Mariprofundaceae; genus Ghiorsea. Next base: position 2,357 of record JALWRX010000129.1, on the reverse strand, counting down.
GAAGATATTGCTGCAGCAGTAGCCGTTGCTATTGCCGCACACGCAGGATTGTAGGAAAAGGATTGAATAGATGACACAAGCAAAGAAAAAATTAGCGATTACTGAACTTGCCCTGCGCGATGGTCACCAATCATTATTGGCAACCCGTATGCGTTTGGATGATATGTTACCCATCTGCGAAAAAATTGATCAAATTGGTTATTGGTCTGTTGAAGCTTGGGGTGGTGCAACCTTTGATACCTGCCTACGTTACTTAAAAGAAGGCCCTTGGATGCGTTTGCGTGAGCTTAATAAAGCTATGCCTAACACCAAAATCCAAATGTTACTTCGCGGTCAAAACCTACTGGGCTATCGCCATTATGCAGATGATGTGGTGCGTAAATTTGTCGATATGGCTGCAGCCAATGGTGTGGATGTATTCCGTACATTTGATGCCATGAATGATTTACGCAATGTGCGTACTGCCATTACCCAAGTCAAAGAAAATGGCAAACATGCCGAAGGTACGATTTGCTATACCACAAGCCCTGTGCACACCTTGGATTATTTTGTCGATTTAGCCAAAGGTTTTGAAGATATGGGTTGTGATACCCTTGCCATTAAAGATATGGCTGGTTTATTAACCCCAGTCGCTACCAAAGAACTAATTTTAGCACTTAAAGATGCCATTGATATTCCACTTCACTTGCACTCACACTCCACATCAGGTGTCGCTGAAATGGTGCAGTGGGAAGCTGTTCACGCTGGCTGTGATATTATTGACACCGCTATTTCACCACTTTCAGGTGGCACTTCACATCCTGCAACAGAATCCATGGTCGCAGCTTTTGCTGAAACAGAATACGACACAGGTCTAAACTTAGCTGCTCTACAAGATGTTGCAGCTTATTTCCGCGATGTACGTAAAAAATATGCACGTTTTGAGTCTGATGTTACTCGTGTCGATACCCGTGTGTTTGTCAACCAAATCCCGGGTGGCATGATTTCTAACCTTGCCAACCAACTTAAAGAACAAGGCGCATTGGATAAAATGGATGCCGTACTGGACGAAATCGCAGAAGTTCGTAAAGACTTCGGATACCCACCTTTGGTCACACCAACCAGTCAAATTGTTGGTACACAAGCCGTGCTAAATGTGGTGTCTAGCAAAAAATACAGTGTGATTACTGAAGAAACCAAAAGCTACCTCAAAGGTATGTATGGTAAAGCATTGGGTGAAATCAATGCTAAAGTACAAAAGAAAGCTTTGGGTGATGAAGAAATTATTAGTGTGCGCCCTGCTGATTTGATTCCTGATGAATTGGATGCTTTAACCCGTGAAGTGGGTGATCGCGCCAAATCTGTAGAAGATGTATTGTCTTATGCCATGTTCCCAAGCATTGCTTTGGAGTTCTTTGCTGAACGTGAATCTGGCAACTTTAAACCTGAACCATTGGAGCTAGACCCAGTTGAGTCTACAACAACTGCAACAGCACCTGCACTCGCACCCACTGAGTTTAACATCACCATTCATGGTGAAGAATATCATATTAAAATTGAAGGTACGGGTCATGTTGAAGATGATTTGAAACCTTACTACGTGAAAGTGGATAATGTTTTAGAAGAAGTTTACTTGGAAACTTTAACAGAAATGGTACCTACCCTTGATGGGCGTAGCATTGATTCTGGCAAAGTATCGAAAGGCTCTAAACGCCCCAAAGCACGTAATGACAGTGATGTAACCACACCTATGCCAGGTCGTATTGTTGCTGTAAACGTCAAAGAAGGCGATACGGTTGCAGCAGGTGATACGGTTGTCACTGTTGAAGCGATGAAAATGGAAAACCCTGTACACGCCCCTGTGGCTGGCACAGTCAAAGCCATTTATGTTGCCGAGGGTGACACTGTCAACCCTGATGAATGTTTAATTGAGATTGGTTAAACCACGCTCTTAATATCATATAAAGCCTTGTTTGATGTATTTCATACAAGGCTTTTTTGTTGTATATCAACAAAGGATAATCATATGTTTGGATTTAATAAAAAAAGAAAAACAGCCGCAGCCCGTCATATCTTGGTTGCTGATAAAGCAGAATGTCAAAAGCTTAAAGAAGAAATTGAATCAGGTGCAGACTTTGCCGAACTTGCTGCCAAACATTCTACCTGCCCATCATCGGCTAAAGGTGGTGATTTGGGCACATTTCGTGAACGTGCTATGGTCAAAGAATTTAATGATGTGGTATTTACTGCTGAACTCAACCAAGTGCATGGTCCTGTGCAAACCAAATTTGGTTACCACTTAATCGAAATCACAAAACGTAGCAATTAAACGTATTTGCTAGAGCTAATCTTCTGTTTATTGTCTAACTTCAATACAA
>JALWRX010000128.1 GCA_027080505.1 Ghiorsea sp. | reverse complement strand
GTGAATATTGCACCCTTCCAAATTTCTGTGATTACATTGGGTAAATCTGAAACTGCATTTACCGCATCAGAAAAGATTTATAACCAATTGCTTGATGCTGGTGTGGATGTGGTCTGGGATGACCGCAAAGAAAGCCCTGGCGTAAAATTCAAAGATGCAGAGTTAACTGGTATTCCGCTACGTATTGTGGTGGGCGATCGTGGTTTAGATAATAATGCCTTGGAAATCAAAACACGTTGGGGTGGCAAAGAAGAAGTAACACCCGATGCTGCAAGCCAAAAAGCATTAGAAATGCTGCAAAGCATGCAACAGGAGACCAACTGAGCCAAAGCTTTAAACAGTTTATGACCGCCAAACATAAAGGCGGTCTGGTTGTGATTTTGGGGTTTGGCTTTATTGTCACTTTACCACTGCTGTTATTAAGCACACCCGATGAGAAACAACGCCTCACTCAAAGCACAACCACCATGCGTGTTTTAGAGCATCACGTGGGTTTACTCGATGTTACCCCTGATGAACGTAAAGAATTAAAAACACTACTAAACAAAAAAGTAAAACCTTTAAACAATCAACCTGAACGGGATGCATGGGTGGCGCAAGTAAGCCCTAAAATCATGCAGTATGAAAAAAATGAACACAATGCAAAAGCTATTGCCCGTTGGGTTTGGGTATATGCACAACGTCATGAACTAGACCCCAACTTAATTCTTGCACTTATTACAATTGAATCACAATTTGACCCTTTTGCAGTGAGCAGTGTAGGGGCACAAGGACTTATGCAAGTCATGCCATTTTGGAAAAAAGAACTAGGCAATGAAAGTGACAACTTGTTTGATGTTGCCACCAATATTCGTTACGGCTGCGCCATTCTCAAACACTACTTTAAACGTTATAAAACTGCAGAAAAAGCATTAGCAGCTTACAATGGTTCTAAAGGTAAAAGCAAATATCCCGACAAGATATTTGCTGTCTTAGCCCAATATGAGAAACTTTAAGCAAGTTCCGCATTGTGATACACTTTTTGTACATCATCACAATCATTTAAAGCTTCAAGCAAACCTTTAAAATCTTCTACATCATCGCCCGTAACCGCACATAATGTTTGGGGTTCATATGAAATATCATCCACTTCAAATGTAATGTCTGGATAGGCATCAGAAAGTGCTGTTTTGGCTTTAAAATACTCAGTATGCGGTACTAACACCGTAATCATGCCATCTTCAAGCTCAATATCCTGCACATCCACATCAGCCATCATCAAAGCTTCGAGCACAGCTTCTTCATCATCGCCTTTGAAAACAAACACCGCAACATGGTCAAACATGTGTGCTACAGCACCAGGCCCACCTAATTTTGAATTGTTCTTAGTAAAACATTTGCGCACATCAGCAAAAGTACGGTTAGGGTTATCTGTTAAACAATCGACAATCACCATGCAACCTGCAGGACCAAAACCTTCATAACGCGCAGGCTGAAAATCTTCACCTGCCCCACCTTCGGCTTTATCCAAAGCATTTTTAATCACATGCGCAGGTACCTGGTCTTTTTTGGCATTATCAATCAAACGACGCAGCGATAAGTTACCATCTGGGTCAATGCCACCACTTTTAGCGCACACATAAATCTCACGACCATACTTCGAATACACCTTGGCTTTCATGTCTGCGGTTTTCGCCATAGACTCTTTTCTATTTTGGTAAGCTCTGCCCATAATCAATGCACTCTCTTTTTAGGATAAAATATTCTGCAACAAAACCTCACCCTAGCATAACAAATGTCAATCATCACCCATGTAAGAATTAGCTCTCGCCATCGACCAAAAACGTGATTACAATATTTAAAGAGAGGGATAACTAATGTTAAAAACCATTTTGATGGGCTGTATTTTACTTTTGGCAAGCACAGTTCATGCAAGTGAACATATACATATTGTGGGTTCAACCACCGTATTACCCGTGGTTTCACAGGCTGCAACATTATACCATCAACAACATCCTGATATGACCATCACGGTTTCAGGCGGTGGCTCTGGCGTGGGTATTGCCTCTGTTATCCAAGGCACAGCACAAATCGGTATGGCTTCACGCAACACTACGGCAGAAGAACAAGTCAAATTAGAAGGTAGAGTCGATAATATTATTATTGCAGCCGATGCCGTGGCTGTGGCTATTTCTAAAGCGGTATATGAAAGCGGTGTGCACGCCTTAAGTGTGCAGCAAATCGCTGATATTTACCGTGGTAAGATTCGTAACTGGAAGGATGTAGGCGGTTTGGATGCTCGCATTGTGGTGATTGATAAAGAAGCATCACGCGGTACACGTCATGTGTTTGCTGAGGCTATTTTAGGCGACAAACATGCCCGTGCAAAAGGTGCCTCCATCATTTCAGGCTCCAACAATGAAGAGCAAGCCATTATTTCACGCAGCCATGCTGCCATTGGCATGTTATCCAATGCATGGCTGAATGATAAAGTGCGTGGCATTGCAGTGATTGTTGATGGAAAACCTATTTTACCAAGCATTGAACATGTGCGTGATCATAGTTACCCACTGG
>JALWRX010000127.1 GCA_027080505.1 Ghiorsea sp. | reverse complement strand
TTCAACAATATTCTTACTGCAATTTTAGGTCATGCCTCCATAGCCCGCATGTCTTCTCAATGTGATGCGGAGCTGACCCAACATATGGATGCCATTGAAGACTCAAGTGCCAAAGCTGCTGAAATATGTAAACAAATGCTTGCCTATGCAGGACAGGGTAATTATTGCGTACGCTCGCTATATTTAAATCCATGCCTTGATGAAATCAAAGCAATGACCAGCGCTTCTATTCCTGAAAATATTCAGCTTGATTTTTCCTTGGCTGATGACTTAGCTACCATCCGTGCTGACAAATCGCAAATTCAACAATTGACTATCGACTTAATATTAAATGCCGCAGAATCTTATGAACAAGAAGCAGGAACCGTGCACATCACAACGGGTAGCCAAGTCTTAAAAGCACAAGACTTGAAGTCATGCGTCGAATCAGAACAAGCATCACCAGGACCCCATATCTTCCTGCGTATTCAAGATACAGGCTGTGGCATTTCTCAAGACATGCAGAAAAAAATACTTGAGCCTTTTGTAACCAGTAAATTTATGGGTAGAGGGCTAGGCTTAAGTGCAGTACGTGGCATTGTACGCTCTCATCACGGGTCTATTTTATTAGAGTCTGAAGAGGGTAAGGGAACCACCATCACCGTCTTCTTCCCTATTGACAAACAAGAAGCATAAGCAGAACTTCCGCCGCCTTATGAACAACACAAGCGCAATGAAACGAATCACCAAGCTATGGCTCGCCTTGCCATCGGCTGTGGTTTGTTTTGTCTAACGTTTACACTTCGTAATACCTACACAAGCAACCGCAGAAATTCTGCTTCGTTGCTTGTTCATCATTTAAACATCTAACATTCAGATTTTCTCGGTTGCTCTATATCAAAAAGAGGAGCAACACATGAACGTTCAAGAAGTTCATCAACATGAAAAAAGAAATCACTTTATCGGCATCATGCTTGCCACGGGTGCAGCCCTTGGCTTTTCCGTCAAAGCTATTTTTGTCAAACTGGCATACACATATGATGTGGATGCATTAACCATGCTTATGTTCCGCATGATGTTTGCCCTACCCTTCTTTATGTTGATGATTTGGCTTGAAGAGCGCAAAACTTCCGTACGTATAACCAAGCACCAGTTGATTGCCGTCACAGGATTAGGCTTGGTTGGATATTACTGCTCTAGCTTATTAGATTTCATGGGTTTGATGTATATCAGCGCAGGTTTGGAGCGTTTAATCCTATTTATATTCCCCACGATGGTAGTGTTTATGTCTGCGGTTTTTTTTGGCAAACGCATTCAAAAAGAAGCTTATATCGCTTTGGCATTAAGCTATGCAGGTATTACTGCGGCTATGGTGAATGATGTGCAAATATCGGGCGAGCATGTGATGCTTGGTTCTGTGTTGGTATTTATCGCCACCATCACCTACTCCGCTTTTTTGGTGGGTAGCGGCGAACTGATACCACAAATTGGTGCGCGCCGCTTTGCAGCATATGCCATGTTTGTCTCATGTTTGGCTGTGTTTATTCACTTTGGCATTGCAAGAGGTTTTGCTGATTTTTCGCAACCCATGGCTGTGTATGGTTATGGCATGGCGATGGCTGTGTTTTCCACAGTATTGCCTTCATTTATGTTGGCAGCAGCTATTCACAGGATTGGCGCAAGCCAAACATCCATCGTGGGAGGCTTAGGTCCTATCGCCACCATTGGTTTAGCTGCCGTATTCTTAGCTGAGCCCTTAACCTTGATGCAACTATTGGGTGCAACCTTGGTGATTAGTGGTGTGTTTATTTTAGGAAAGAAAAAGGAGAAGTTGGTATGAGTCAAATTAAGGTTTGTGGCATTAAAGAGCATTTAAACCCAATTAAACAAAAGCTATCCGATGTTATTCATGATTGTGTCGTGGAAGCATTAGCGTTCCCACGCGATAAACGTGCGCATCGCTTCTTCCCACTGGATAAAGAAAACATGTTTTATCCAGCTGGGCGGACAGATGCCTACACAATTATCGAAATCACCATGATTGAGGGTCGAAGTAAAGCTACAAAAAAGCGACTTATTCGACTTCTCTTTGATAACATTCAAGATAAGCTTGGCATCACCCACCAAGATATTGAAATATGTATTTATGAAAGCCCTGCTGAAAATTGGGGCTTTCGCGGCAAACATGGGGATGAAATACAATTGAACTATAAAATAGAAGTGTAAGCTTGATAACTTAGCTTCGACTTACGCTGCAATATCACCATATCGTCATACCCACGAAGGTGGGTATCCAGTAACATGGATGCCCGTTTTCACGGGAATGACAAACCAACGAGGATTATCCATGTTCAAAGCAATACTCACACTTACTTGTATATTTGTTGCACCTGTATTTGCAGGTGCAGAGCCCATTCCTATTGGACAATTCTCGACAGGCTCACTTAGTGGCTGGGAAGAAAAAGAGTTTGAGGGGAAAACGCAATATGTATTGGTAAACGATGATGTTCTTGGCAAAACTGTACTCAAAGCAGAAAGTAATCATGGTGCATCAGGGTTATTTCGTGAAATCAAAATAGACTTAAATAAAAC
>JALWRX010000126.1 GCA_027080505.1 Ghiorsea sp. | reverse complement strand
CCTAATTTATTGTCGCTTCGACTGCGGATTTGTACCGCTTCAGCAAGTATTTTGGCAATTTCTTGGGCATGAAGCTCTTGATTGCTTAAAAGTTCTTCTAACTTATCAATGCGTGCAGACTCTTGCTCAAACAAGAGTTTACGTAGCTCTTGCATAGCAGCTTCGTGTTGTTGTGGTACGTTGTTACTCATATAAAAATATTTATGCGACTATTTTTTTCCTTCGGGGAGTTGGAAGTCACCATTAAGGCGCATGGCAAACTCACTAAACATATCTGCCAGTGCCCTGCGGTCGGCTTTGTCATCACGTAATTCTTCGGTAGATTTATCCAAAGATGCTGAAAGTGTGTTACGTACATTTTGAATTTCAGTAAGCAATGATTTGGATTGTTCAAGTAATGCATCGCGCAAATCTGCTTGAGCTTGGCTACTGCTTTGTTGCAGTTGGTTGAGCTTTTTCTCTTGCTCTTGTGCCTGATTGCTCAACTCATTGCTAAGGTGGCGGGTATCATCTTCACGTTCACCACGTTCCACAGCAATCATATCAGAAAGACTGGAAACTTCTTGTTTAATATAGCTTTCTAAGGCATCTAAACGGCTGTTGGTTTCGCCGCGAAGGGAGTCCGACTCGGAGAGTAAGCGTTCTTCTAAACGCATAAAACGCTTTTCATAATCACGCATCTGTGCGCCAAAAATAATGTCACGAATTTGGTCAACATTACCCGCTTCCATGCTTTCTTGATGGTTTGTTTTCTTTTCTTTAGACACGATATTTCCCCTCAATAGTTATCTTCTTGATATTGTATTGAAGACTAATCACAGCATAAGCTTATCAGAAAGCAAGTATTTGTAGGTTAGAGGGAGTTATCCTTCAATATTAAGCTGATGAATTGATTGAAGTAATATGTCAGGTTGAACGCCAGTTTGTTGAACAAAATCAGCATTGTATTTGCCAGTTTGTACTAGCGCAGCTTGTAAACCTGCCTGCTGCGCACCTAAAATATCTGATTCAATATCATCGCCAACCATTAAGGCTTGGGCAGGGGATATATTGAGTTGTCGGCAAATATGTAAAAAGAAATCTTGCGATGGTTTGCCAAAAACTTTGGCTTGTTTGCCTGATGCATATTCAAGGGCTGCAACCCATGTGCCTAAGTCTAGGTGCAAACCATCTTCTTTTTGCCAAAAACGATTTTTATGCAGGGCAAGTAAATCAGCGCCTTGCATAAGGTGTAAAAATATTTCATGCAGTACTTGTGGTGGATAACCCAAACCACCAATATCTCCCATGACAATATAATCAGGTTTTGTGTTGCTTTGTGTGACTTGTAGGTCTGTGCGTAAATCATCTCGGATATATAAGCGGGCAGTGTTGTTGCCGATATAAGCTTTTACCAGTGATGCAGGGGTGAATAGATGTTGTTCATCAAGAGGGATGCCTAGTTTTTGTAGTTTTTGCGCAATGGTGTGTTTGGCTTGGGTGGTGGTATTGGTGACACCTGCAACCTTGATGCCCGCATCATGCAAGCGTTGTACAGCTTGTGCTGCACCGTTGATGACTTGGTTACCCACATAAAGCACGCCATCTAAATCAAGTAAAACAGCTTGAACCATGAGAGTGAGTATAAGCAATCCCCATGGTTTTTGTAAAGTAAGCCATAAAAAGGAGTTATGCTTGCACATAACCCCTTTGTTTCAAGTTTACCTTTGATGTTTAGGCAACGAATTACTCGCGTAAAAGTTCAGTAATACCTGTTTTTGAGCGTGTCTTTTCATCCACTGTTTTAACAATCACTGCGCAATACAAGTTTGGGCCACCCGATGCGCCAGGCATAGAGCCAGAAACTACTACAGAATAAGGTGGAACTTCACCATAAGTGATTTCACCAGTTGCACGATTGACGATGCGGGTAGATTTACCAATATAAACACCCATAGAAATCACAGAGCCTTCGCGAACAATCACGCCTTCAACAATCTCAGAACGCGCACCAATAAAGCAGTTGTCTTCAATAATGGTTGGGGTTGCTTGTAGTGGCTCTAAAACACCACCAATACCAACGCCGCCTGATAAATGTACATTTTTACCAATTTGTGCACATGAGCCCACGGTTGACCAAGTATCTACCATTGTTCCTTCATCTACATAAGCACCAATATTGACGTAGGAAGGCATAAGCACCACTTTGGGTGCAATAAATGAACCCTTACGAACGGTTGCATTGGGAACCACACGCATACCACCTTTGCGGAACATATCTTCGCCCCAGTTGGCAAACTTCTGCGGTACTTTGTCATAATAATTGGTGTCACCACCACGAACAACTTCATTGTCGTGCAGTTTAAAGAATAAAAGTACGGCTTTTTTCATCCACTCGTTGGTTACCCAGTCACCATTATCATTCTTTTCTGCCACACGAATGCCACCATCATCCAAAAGGTCGATAGTGCGCACCACAGCTTCGCGTATTTCTGTATCTACAGTGTGCATATCCCATGTGTCGCGGGTATCCCATGCTTGTTCGATGACTTGTTGTAAGTGGTTCATAGTCGTGCTCCTTAAAAAACTTTGTTTAGATATTTTGAATGTTGCCAAGCCTATGGTGTTCATCTGTGGGAAGCAAACCCAAGTGTTAAAAACTGATTGCAAGACAACTATGTGCTTATTTATAAAATGGATGGGGTATTAAGAATCTACTTCAAACTTAGTAGCTAATATTTGTTGTTCATTTACGATAAAGTTGGGATGCTGTGTATAAATTTGATACCAAATAAACGAAAGTACACTACAATGCGCACAGTAAAGTAGAATAAAGATGGAATGAGGTTTGGTGTATATATGGGTTTAGTAACTACTTCATGGCAAGATAAATTTATGGCAATTCGCAGCAATAAAGTTTTCGAGTTGTCTGTGATTGCGATTATTATTGTGTCTGCTTTGATGATTGGCGCATCTACCTATGATATGGATCCGCGCTGGATGTCGGTGATTTATGTGCTAGACACAGGTATTACTATTTTCTTTCTTATTGAAATCATTATTCGTATGTTAGCGGAAAAATATTTTTTTAATTTTTTTAAAAATGCTTGGAATGTGTTTGATTTTTTGATTGTTGGCGTAAGTTTGTTGCCAATTGATGATAGTGAAATGGTACTTTTAGCACGTTTGATTCGTATTTTTCGTGTATTGCGTTTGGTATCCATCATTCCTGAACTTAGAGTATTAATTAACTCACTAATTATTGCCATTCCCCGCATGGGTTATGTATTGGTATTGATGTTTATTATTTTTTACATCTACGCTGCCGTTGGCAGCTTTATGTTTGAAAAAATCAATGCCACGCTTTGGGGTGATATAAGTATTTCAATGCTGACTTTGTTTCGCGTATCTACCTTTGAAGATTGGACAGATGTGATGTACGAAACCATGAATGTATATGCATGGAGTTGGGTGTATTATCTAACCTTTATCTTCCTCACAACCTTCGTTTTTATGAATATGATGATTGGTATCATCTTGGATGTAATGCAAACTGAACACGAAAAAATGAGTCGTGAAACAGGTGAGGGTGAAGCAGGCGAAGTCCATTACATTAAAGAGCATACGACCATGATTGAAAGTAGGTTGGAAAGAATTGAATCTTTGTTAGAGAAAAGTGTTGGCTCTCGTGATAAGTAGTCAGCAAAACCGTGTTATGCCTATAAATATTGAGCCTTGTGTACAATGTCGCTACGCTGCGGCAGACTGGCATAGGTGGTGAGCATGGAAAGTATTGTAATACAAGGCGGTATCCCGCTTCAAGGAAGTGTTGAAAGCAGTGGTGCGAAAAATGCAGCCTTGCCGTTATTAGCGGCTGCTATTCTTGCTGATGGTCCTGTTACTTTTCATCGTATCCCACATTTAAATGATATATCGACCATGACCAACTTGTTAGCATGGCAAGGTGCGGATGTAACCTACGATGACCAAGACCGTTTGACTATTGATACACGGGCAGCAAATAAACCTGAAGCACCGTATGAGATGGTGAAGACCATGCGAGCGTCATCCTTGGTGCTTGGGCCATTGTTGGTGCGCTTTGGTGAGGCTAGGGTGAGCTTACCTGGTGGTTGTGCGATTGGTGCCCGCCCGATTGATTTGCATCTCAAAGCTTTGGAAGTGATGGGTGCAGAAATCAGTGTTGAACATGGTGATGTGATTGCCAAAGCCCCCAATGGTTTACATGGTGGGCGAATTTTCTTTGACCAAGTAACCGTAACAGGTACTGAAAATATTTTGATGGCGGCTGTGTTAGCTAAGGGTGAAACAGTGTTAGAAAATGCAGCACGTGAGCCAGAAGTGGTGAATCTTGCTGATTCATTACGTGCTTTGGGTGCTAAGATTGAAGGTGATGGCACAGATACGATTACAATTCAAGGTGTGGAGCGTATTTCTGGCGGTGATATTTTTACTATTGCTGACAGAATTGAAACAGCAACTTATTTAGCGGCAGGTTTGATTACGGGGGGAGATGTAACAGTCAGCAAAACCGATCCTAAGTTGTTGGATGCATTTTTGGCGCGGGTGAAAGAAGCGGGGGCAATCGTTGAAACGGGTGATGATTTTATTCGCTGTGCTGCACCCAAGCGTTTGCAGGCTGTGAATATTCATACTATGCCGCACCCTGGGTTTCCTACTGATTTACAAGCCCAGTTTATGGCAATGATGTGTGTCGCTGAGGGAACAAGCTTGGTTTCTGAAACGATTTTTGAGAATCGTTTTATGCATGTGCAAGAATTGGTGCGTATGGGCGCGGATATTCAGCTTGATGGGCACACTGCAGTGATTAAAGGTGTTGAAAAGCTTTCTGCTGCACCCGTGATGGCGACAGATTTGCGAGCATCTGCATCTTTGGTGCTTGCAGGTGTAGCAGCGCAAGGTGAAACTGTGGTGTCTCGTGTATATCATATTGACCGTGGTTATGAACGAATTGAAGAAAAAATGCGTAGTTTGGGTGCCAATATTGAGCGCCACTATATATAAGGGTAAGAATGAATATGTCAGATAAACCAGTGTTAACCATTGCCTTATCCAAAGGGCGGATTTTAGAGCAAACCTTGCCCTTGCTTGAATTTGCGAATTTGATGCCCAAAGAAGATGTGCAAACTACGCGTAAATTGATGGTGGATGGTCCTGAAGATTGGGCGGGTAGTAGGATTCGTTTTTTAATTATCCGAGCTGCTGATGTATGTACTTATGTGGAGCAGGGTGCAGCAGACTTGGGTATATCAGGGCGTGACTTGCTGCTGGAACATAAACCGCATGTATATGAGCCTTTGGATTTAAAAATAGGCAAGTGTCGCCTTTGTGTTTGTGGTCCTAAAGATGCCGTGGAGGCAGGTGAATCTTCAGTGGTTGGTGGGCGTATTCGTGTGGCAACCAAGTATGATACTATTGCTGAACAATACTATTTGGAGCAAGGTGTACATGCTGAAGTGATTCATTTGTACGGTTCTATGGAGCTTGCACCATTGGTGGGCATGGCGGATAGAATTGTTGATGTGGTGGAGACGGGTAATACGCTTAAAGCCAATGGTTTAATAGAAGAAACGACTTTATTTGAGGTGTCTAGCCGCTTGATTGCCAATCCTGCAAGTTTTGTCACCAAGAAAAAACAAGTGCAAGCAGTGATTAATAAGTTGCGTGAAGCAGTGGAAGACAGAGAAAAATCGTTGGCTAAAAAAGATGTAGAGAGTATGAAGTGATGAAGATTCAACGTATTTATGCAAATAGTGCAGACTACAAAGTACAATTGGATGCTTTGTTATCGCGTGAAACAGATACTGGTGCAGATGTACAAAATCTTGTAGCGGATATTTTGCTGGATGTAAAACAGCGTGGTGATGCTGCGCTATGTGAATATACTACGAAATTTGATGGTTGGGGTTGTACGGCTGAAAACATGGTGATTAGCCGTGAAACTATGGAAAAAGCATGGTTTGCTGTATCAGATATGGATAGGCAATCGCTACAATTGGCTGTAGATAGAATCAAAGCTTACCATGAAAAACAAGTGCAAAAAGACTGGGATTATACCGATGATGCTGGTTTAACTTTGGGGCAAAAAATCACGGCTTTGGATAGCGTTGGTTTGTATGTGCCAGGTGGTAAAGCGGCTTACCCATCGTCAGTATTGATGAATGCTGTACCTGCACAAGTGGCAGGTGTTGAAAAAATTGTCATGGTCGTGCCAACACCTGCGGGTGAAATGAATGATTTGGTTTTGGCAGCAGCTTATGTGTCTGGTGTACAACAAGGTTTTGCAGTGGGTGGTGCGCAAGCCGTGGCAGCACTGGCTTATGGCAGCGAAACGATTCCTGCTGTAGATAAAATTGTGGGGCCAGGTAATAAATTTGTAGCGGCTGCCAAACGCCAAGTCTTTGGCACTTGTGGTATTGATATGATTGCAGGCCCTTCAGAGATTGCTGTGGTGGCAGATGGTGGGCATCCTGAGTGGTTGGCAGCAGACTTTTTATCACAAGCTGAACACGATGAAGCAGCGCAAAGTATTTTTATCACCACAGATGAAGATTTGGCGAACCAAGTTGAAGCAGCGATTGTGAAGCATTTAAGTGTGCTTGAGCGAGCTTCTATTGCCAAAGTGTCTGTAGAAAACCATGGTGCCTTTATTATTGTTAACAGTCTGGATGAAGCAGCAGAAGCTGTGAATATGATTGCGCCAGAGCATTTGGAGTTGGCTTTGGAAGACCCTGATGCCATGTTGCCTAAAATTAAACATGCAGGTGCGATTTTCTTGGGGCACTTTGTGCCAGAGGCACTTGGTGATTATATGGCAGGACCTAATCATGTGTTGCCAACCAACCGTACAGCACGTTTTTCTAGCCCGCTGGGTGTTTATGATTTCCAAAAACGCAGTAGTGTGATTCGTTCAACACCGCAGGGTGTGGCAGCCATTGGTGCAGAAGCAGCACATTTGGCACATCGTGAGGGTTTGCAATGTCATGCTTTGACGTTAGAGCTAAGGTTGCAGGATAAAGGGGAGTAGATATGGATCGTAGTGCAAGTATTGAAAGAAATACCAAAGAAACACAGATTAAACTATCCATTAACTTGGATGGCACTGGAGTATGTGAACTTAATACGCCTATTCCTTTCTTAAACCACATGCTTGAGCAGATTGCGCGTCATGGTTTGATTGATTTAAACATTGATGCTAAAGGTGATATTGATATTGATGACCATCATACGGTGGAAGATATTGGTATTTGCCTTGGTGAAGTATTGCGTGAAGCCATTGGTGATAAAAAAGGTATTGTGCGTTATGGACATGCTTATGTACCCTTAGATGAGTCCTTATCTCGGGTAGTTCTTGATTTGTCAGGTCGCCCTGATTTGGAGTATCATGTGGATTTCCCTAAAGAGTTGATTGGTAACTTCGATGTGGATTTGTTTAAAGAGTTTTTTCAAGCCGTGGTGAATCATTCGCGCATGAGTTTGCATATTGATCATTTAAGAGGCATCAATAATCACCACATTGCGGAGACTGTCTTTAAAGCATTTGGTCGTGCTTTGCGTATGGCTGTTGAGGCTGATCCGCGCCAAAGTGGTATTCCAAGCACCAAAGGCTCACTATAAACCATGATTGGATTGATTGATTATGGCATGGGCAACCTGCATTCGGTTGCCAAGGCATTGGAAAAAGTGGGTGGTCAGGTCGATCTGGTAAAGGAAGCTGAGGTAATTGCTGATTATGAGCGCATTGTATTGCCAGGCGTTGGTGCATTTCGTGACTGCATGCACACGCTTAAAGAGACAGGTATGGCTGATGCCATCAAAGAAGTCGTCAACAAAGGCACTCCTTTTTTGGGTATTTGTTTAGGTATGCAAGTGTTGATGACACGCTCGTATGAGTTTGGTGTGCATGCGGGATTAAACTTGATTGAAGGTGAGGTTAAACCTTTTCCTGAAGACCATGTGGAGCGAGGCTTTAAAATACCGCATATGGGTTGGAATGATGTGGTGTTGCCACAAGGGGAGCCTCATTCCGTGCTTCAAGGCATAAACAAGGGTGATCAGGTATATTATGTGCATTCTTATTATTGTGCGCCGCGCAATCCAGATGATTTGTTGGCAGCATGTTCTTATGGTGACTTTCCATTTGCATCTGTGATTGGCAGGGATAATGTGTTGGGTATGCAGTTTCATCCTGAAAAAAGTCAAAAAGTAGGCATGCAACTGTTGGAAGGTTTTATCAACTGGCAGCCATAATGCGCATTAGATGCGAAAAAAAAACTTGCTGTTAGAGTTCGTGAAAAGTAAACAAACAATACAATATATTCAAAGGGGACTCCATGGGTATTCTTGAAGGAAAGAAAGGCTTAATTCTAGGTTTAGCCAACAATAAATCCATTGCTTGGGGTGTGGCTCAAGCCTGTCATCGTGAAGGTGCAGAGCTTGGCTTTAACTATTTGGGTGAACAATTGGAAAAACGTGTTCGCCCATTGGCGGAGCAGGTGGATGCAACGTTAATTGAGTCTATGGATGTAGGCGAAGATGCGGAAATGGATACGTTTTTTGCTAAAGTAGAAGAAAAATGGGGCAAGATGGACTTTTTAGTGCACTCGATTGCTTTTGCCAATAAGGATGCGCTGCGCAATCCATTTTCCCAAGCTTCCAGAGCTGATTTTCAGTTGGCGATGGATATTTCAGCTTATTCTTTTATTGCTTGTGCACAGCGTGCTGCGGGTATTATGAATGATGGTGGTAGCATGGTAACCATGACTTATCTTGGTGCAGAACGTGCTGTTCCTGGCTATGGCATGATGGGTGTTGCCAAAGCGGCACTTGAAGCATCCACACGTTATTTGGCACAAGATTTAGGACAACGTGGTATCCGTGTGAATGCAGTTTCAGCAGGTCCTATTCGGACATTGGCTGCATCTGCAGTGGGTGATTTTAAACAATTGATGGCAAAAAGTGCTCGTGGATCCATGCTTGGTCGCAATGTGACTCAAGAGGAAGTGGGGAATACAACTGCATATTTGGTATCTGATTTATCTTCAGGCGTATCGGGTGAAGTGCATTATGTGGATGCAGGGTTCCATGTTGGTGCAGGCGACCCTGGCGAATAATGATTCTCTTACCTATCTACTATTCCCTAGTAGCGTTGGAAATGCGCACTTACAGTTGTAAGCGTGCTTACTCTGCCTTGCTAGCGGACAATATTCAGGCAAGTTAAATCATTATTGATGATGATGCTTTTGTATTTAAAGGGTTAGGGATATCAGATGTCAGGTTCTAGTATTGGTCAAATATTTCGTGTAAGCACAGCAGGTGAATCCCATGGCAAAGCCTTGGTGGCGATTGTTGAGGGTTGTCCTGCGGGCGTGGCATTATCTGAAGCAGATATTCAGCCCGATTTAGATAAACGCAAACCTGGTCAATCGAAATATACAACACAACGCAGAGAAGCCGATGAAGTGGAAATTTTATCGGGTGTATTTGAGGGAAAAACCACAGGCTGTCCGATTGCCTTACTGATTCGCAATACCGACCAACGCAGCAAAGATTATTCTGATATTAAAGATAAGTTCCGCCCTGGTCATGCAGATTTTACATTTCATGAAAAGTATGGTTTTAGAGATTATCGTGGTGGTGGTCGCTCATCTGCACGAGAAACAGCCATGCGCGTGGCAGCAGGGGCTGTGGCACGTAAGTTTCTTGCCAGTTCAGGCGTGCGTATTCGTGGTTGGGTAGACCAAATTGGCCCTATTAAAATTAACCCAAGCAACTTTTCTTTGGATGAAATTTATAACAATCCATTTTTCTCACCTGATGCGAATGCTGCAAAAGAAATGGCTGATTTTATGGATAAGCTTAGAAAAACTGGGGATTCTATTGGTGCATCAGTGACGGTTGAGGCTCAAGGTGTACCTGCGGGACTGGGTGAGCCAGTGTTTGACCGATTGGATGCGGATTTAGCCAAAGCTATGATGAGCATTCAAGCAGTAAAAGCCGTGGAAGTCGGAGATGGTTTTGCCTGCGTTGAAGCCAAAGGTTCTGAGTTTGGTGATGCTATTCGTCAAGATGGTTTCCAGAGTAATCATGCTGGTGGTGTGTTGGGTGGTATTTCCAACGGCGATACCATTCATGTGCGTATGGGTTTAAAACCAACATCATCCATTTTGAAGCCGCGACCAACGATTGATATTCATGGTAATGAAACTGAAATTATTACCAAAGGTAGGCATGACCCATGTGTAGGTATTCGCGCAGTGCCTATTGCTGAGGCTATGCTGGCACTAACACTTGCGGATCACTTGCTTAGACAACGTGCAAGTCGTTTATAGTTGAATCTTTCCAATATTTATTATCATACAGAAGGTTCCATCTTTTTTGGTTTCAAACTTAATCTTTTTGATTGGTGTACAGTAGAATTGATAGCATTGACTTTAGCTATGAATTGCCTATGCTGCCGCACGCTGCAATGTGCAGTGAAACTAAAATAACCTTGCTCTGAACGCGCCTAAAAATGTTTCAGAGCAACGATTATCGAATGATAATCATGCCAAGAGGAGCGCTATGTATTACGAAACAGTGTTTATCGTAAACCCTGATGTATCTCAGGAAAATACCGAAGTTCTTACCAATGAATTGGTTGAGAAAATCGAAAAAGCAGGAGCCCGTATCGTCAAACGCGAATACTGGGGTGTTCGTCCACTTGCTTATTCTATCCAAAAACGTAACCGTGGTCATTATGCATTGCTTGTTACCGATGGCGCAGCAGAAGTTGCTAAG
The DNA here is from genome assembly GCA_027080505.1 of Ghiorsea sp. Classification (GTDB taxonomy): domain Bacteria; phylum Pseudomonadota; class Zetaproteobacteria; order Mariprofundales; family Mariprofundaceae; genus Ghiorsea. The sequence continues at coordinate 23,741 of JALWRX010000126.1, read as the reverse complement.
CTTATCGATGAGTCTTTGCGTTTGGATGAACGTATTCTACGTTTCTTAACCACAAGTATTACGGAACTATCTGATGAGCCATCGCCATTGTTGCGTCGCCGTTCAACTGCAGCTACTGAAGAGTCTCAAGCTGAAGTAGAAACAAAAGCTGAAGAAACAAAAGCTGAAGAAACAAAAGCTGAAGAAGCGACTGATGCAACGAAAGCTGAGCCTACAGCAGAAGAGAAAACTGCTAAGGAAGAAAGTGGAGAAACTGCAGCTTAATATTGTTCAACTTCATGGGGTCGTTGATGACATTCATGATCGTTGGATGCCTGATGGAAACCTAGCCGTTGTTGCTTCTTTGATTGTATATAGACCACATTTGGGGCAAAAAAGAGCCACCATGTTGAATGAACAGCCTATGCCATTACGTGCGGTAGGTGATTTAGCTGAAAAGCTTATCAAATTCAAAGGTGAGCATGTGCATGTCGAAGGAGAGTTGCGTCGCCGTTATTATAGTCGAGATGGACAACAACGATGGGGGCAGGTGGAAGTTTGGTTAAGCCGTATAGATTTATTAGATAAGAATAATTTAGGAGAATAGAATGAGTGAAGAAAAAACAGTAAAAACTGAATCGACTACACCTGCTGCTGACGCGCGTCCTGCACGCCCTGCACGTACTGAAGGTAGTCGCCCAGAGCGCCCGCAACGTCGTGGTCCTGGTGGACGTGGTGGTAAATTCCAACGTCGCCGTAAGTTTTGCAAGTTTTGTGCAGATAAAACATTAACAATTGATCATAAAGACCCTGCATTGTTGGGACAATTTGTTTCAGAACGTTATAAAATTATCCCTTCGCGTGTAACAAGCACTTGTGCAAAACATCAACGTCAATTAACTACTGCGATTAAACGCGCACGTGTATTGGCGTTGTTGGCGTTTACACCTTTGCATCACGATTGATTGATTTGTTCACCATAAGGCAAGCCTTGATATGAGCCAAGACCCTGAACAACATCTAGAAACGTTGCCAAAGTGGGCAGACTTCTTTTTAACCAATCGTTTGCCGTGTGCGGCAATGGTGGTAGTGATGTTAACCTCGGCTTACGCGTTTAGTATGTTGTTTGGGAATATTCCTATTGTTGGTTTTATTATGGTGATGCTAGGGATGCTGTTGCATTTGGCCGTGCCTAGTGTGTTTGCTTTGGTGCTGTTTGGTGGTGGGCTGTTTTATAGCCTGCAAGTTGGTGTGATTGCATCTGCGTTCATCTTGTTTTTGTCATCGGGAAGCTTTTATGTGGCATTACTTTTTTTTGTAGTGTTTGTTGTTGCTTCTGCTTTAACTGCAAAAACAATGGAGAAAGAAGGTTTGGGGCAGGCGGCTTGGGTATTGGCTGTAGTTTTATTTATAGTGGTAATACTGAGCTTAATGATTGCGATGGATACAACAGGTATTCAAGCATTTGTGTCTAAACTCTTTAAACCCATGATTGATGATATGGTGAGTAGTGTGCCAGCGACTGAAACACAAGCCGTGGAGTCAATTCGCCAGTTACAGGGATGGGTAGTTAAAATATTCCCTGGTTTGTTGGTGTTTAGCCTATGGTTTGTATGGTGGGGTAATATGGTTTTTGCACGTAAAACGGCAAAACGGTATAACTTTTACCAAGGCAATGATAGCAGTATGCTAGACTTTGCCTTACCAACACTGTTGATTTACGTATGGGTTGCTTTTGCAGCTATAGCATGGTTAGCAACAGGTGATTTGCAATATATAGCAAGCAATGGCTTGCTGGTATTGTCAGGTTTACTGGCTGTACAAGGCATTATGGTTGCCCATGCATGGTTTGAGAGCCGAGGTATGGTGAACACAATTATAGTGATGTATGTGATGTTATTTTTTTGGTCTGCTGTGGTGATATTATTTGCTGTGGTTGGGCTACTTGATTTTTGGTTTAATTTTCGTCGAAATATGGTTTCGACAACAGGAGAAAAATGATGGACTTGATTCTTTTGGAACGTGTGGAAGGACTTGGAAACGTTGGTGATGAAGTAAAAGTACGTGACGGTTATGGTCGCAACTTCTTATTGCCACAACATAAGGCAATTGTTGCAAGTGCTGCTAATGTAAAAGTGTTTGAACGTCGTCGTAAAGTATTAGAAGACAAACAAGCAGAAGTTCTTGCTGCGGCAAAAGCTGAAGCTGAAAAATTATCTGCTTTAGAGTTGGTTGTTGTTCGTGCAACTTCTGATGGCAAACACTTGTACGGTTCTATTGGTGCTACAGAGTTGGCAGCAATGATTAATGAACAAGGTTTTGATGTTGCGCGTCGTGACATTTTACTAGATGCACCCATTAAAGAAGTAGGTGAACATGAGTTTCGTGTTCGTTTGCACCCTGATGTGGTTGCAGAACTTAAAGTTAGCATTGAAGCTGAAGTATAATTGATTGAAGAAGGTAATTCCCCGTCACGTGAGCTAGGCTTGCGTGAACGGGTTCCTCCTCATGCGCGGGATGCGGAGTGTGCCGTGCTGGGTGGAATTATGCTTGACCCAGAGGCACTTGAGCGTTTGGAGGGTATTCTATCACCTGAACATTTTTACATTGCAGCCAATGGTAAAATATTTGCTGCGATTGATGCTTTATCATCTGATAATCGCCCTGTTGATGCTTTAACAGTTAAAGACTACTTAGAGCGTTCAGGAGAGTTGGAAGAGTGCGGAGGTGAAGTATACTTGGGTGATTTAATTTCACTCATTCCTACCTCAGCAAATGTTAGGCATTATGCTGAAATTGTGCGTGAACGTGCAATTTTACGACGTTTGTTGCAAGTTTGCTCAAAAATATCTCAAGAAGTCTATGAAAGCCCGATGAAGCCGGTGGCAGAACACTTGGATGTTTCTGAATCACAAATTTTGGCTGTTTCGGAAAGTTTTAGTCAAGATAAGAAAAACTTTTTTTCTTTAAAAGAGCTGATTCAAGAAGGCTATAAAGATCTACAAAAACGCTACGAAGATCAACGTTCAGTAACAGGTGTATCTACTGGTTTTATTGATTTGGATGAAAGCACGGCTGGTTTACAACGCGGAGACCTTATTATTATTGCAGGGCGACCAAGTATGGGCAAAACGGCCTTTGTAATGAACTTAGCACAAAATGCTGCGATTCGTGATGAAGATAATGCAAATGTGGTGGCTGTTTTTTCATTGGAAATGTCGGCGCAACAAATTTCTATGCGTTTATTGGCTGCAGAGTCTCAAGTAGATATGGCAAAAATGCGTACGGGTAATTTTGTGCCTGATGATTGGCGTAAACTTGCCGCAGGTACGGCGAAACTTTCTGAAGCAGCTATTTTTGTTGATGATACGCCTGCAATTACAGTGCATGATCTTAGAGCCAAATGTCGGCGTTTAAAACGTGATCATGGTCGTCTTGATATGGTATTGATTGATTACCTACAATTGATGACTGGCACCGCAGCAGAACGTAAAGACTTGGAAATCAGTGAAATGACACGTTCTCTTAAAGGCTTAGCGAAAGAGTTGGATGTGCCTATTTTGGTGCTGTCACAGTTGAACCGGTCATTAGAGTCACGGGCTGATAAGCGTCCTATGATGTCTGATTTACGGGAGTCTGGTGCAATCGAGCAAGATGCCGATGTAATTATGTTTATTTACCGTGATGAGGTTTATAATAAAAAACCTGAAAATGAAGGTAAAGCAGAGATTATCATTGCCAAGCAAAGGAATGGGCCGACTGGAACAGTGCACCTTGCATTCAGGAAAGAGTTTACACGCTTTGAAAACTTAGCTAAGGGTTTTGATTAGATTATTCTTTTAAATCAATAAAACCTAGATGGGTTGCTTCAAAGACAGCTTCAGAGCGTGAGCTGACAGAAAGCTTACGATAAATATTGCGAATATGGGCACGTACAGTATTGGTTGATAAAGAAAAAGTCTCTGCTATCTCATCATAACTATAGCCTTTGGCAATGAAGCGTAAAACTTCATTTTCCCTCGTTGTGAGAGGGTTTTTTACTGGCGGAGCATGTTGTTCATCTTGTTTTTTAAAACGTTTGATGAGGTAACGTGCGATTTCTGGGCTGATAGCTGACTCACCCCGTAATGTGCTCATCACTGCATCACCCAATTCTTCAAAGGCTTGTTTCTTTAGCAAATAACTACTGGCACCAGCCTCTAAGGCATTTACCACACTCTCTTCATCATCAAACATGGTAACAACCAATATTTCAATTTCAGGGTAGAGTTGCTTAGCTTGGGCGATGACTTTAACGCCATGTCCATCAGGTAAACCTAAGTCTGAAATAAGAATATCAGGTTTATGTTCTTGCAATGCAGCCATAGCTGCTTCACAACTGCCTACTGCGGCAGTAAGACGTAATTCAGGGTGAATTTTTATGGCTTTACTTAAAAGATAACGTGTGGGTTTTTCATCTTCAAGCAGTAAGGCGTGATAAAGTTTCATGCGGTTTATTAGCTGCTAGTTTTGTTACTAAATACAGGATCAAAGGTTTTGTTGAGGTAAGCAATAATATCATTGGACTCGTATAACCACGTTGTTTGCTCACCTTCATCAATACGTAAACAAGGCACTTTGATTGCGCCACCTTCTTTTTCAAGCGTATTGCGGTGTTCGCCACCACGGACTTGTGCATCACGGTATTCCAAAGGAATATTTAAGCGGTGAACAGTGCGCCGTGTTTTAATACAAAAAGGACATGCAAAATATTGATATATAGACATGTTTTTAGCGATAGCATCGACATGATGTTGCTCTTCAGGGCTACGTTTGATTTTACGAGGTTTAGTTAGCCAACTAACAAAAGCCATTAAACCACCCACGCCTTCACGAAATATTTTAAGTAAAACCTTTTTAAGCATGTGCCAAAGCTCCTGCAGGTATTGTGAAATATTGAAATGAGATGCGATGCTAGCAGCTAGTGTTTTAATTTCATAACTTTTTAATGCAGGGGTGTACAATATTGACATCATTAGTGCGAGACGTAGTTTGTTTTGCATTCGTTTTGTTGTTTGTTGACGCTACGAAGTGCGTACGAGATAAGGAGATAATGATGACTTCAGAACATGATATTTCATGTTATTCACCAGGGCTTGCAGGTATTCCCGTTGCAGAATCTGCGGTATCAACGATTGATGGGCAGCAAGGTGTGCTTGCATATCGAGGCATTGATATTGAAGAGTTGGCTGAGAAGTCTTCGTATGAAGAAACATCTTTTCTATTGATTTACGGACGTTTGCCGACTGCTGATGAATTGGCGAAGTTTGATGCAGACTTGCGCCACCACCGTCGTATTAAATTTCGTATTCGTGATATGATGAAGTGTTTTCCAGAATCGGCTCACCCTATGGATGCCTTGCAAGCATGTGTGGCGGTATTGGGTATGTATTATCCCATTGAAAAAGGCTTGAATCAACAGTTGGGTGAAGATGAAATTCGTGATGTATACCTACGTCTGATTGCAAAACTGCCAACGATTGTTGCAGCGCACGCTCGTATGCGAAAAGGTGATGACCCAATTCAACCACGTGATGACTTATCACATGCTGCTAATTTTCTTTACATGTTAAGTGGAGAAGAGCCTAGCCCCTTGGCAGAGCGTATTATGGATGTAGCCCTTATCGTCCATGCAGAGCATACCATGAATGCTAGCACATTTTCGACCATAGTGGTGGCATCATCTCAAGCAGATCCTTATTCATCTATTAGTGCGGCTGTAGGTTCATTATCTGGTGCATTGCATGGTGGGGCGAATGAAGATGTGTTGCATATGCTTGATGAGATTGGTTCGTTAGAGAATGCAGAGAAGTATTTACAAGATAAACTTGCCAATAAGAAGAAAATTGCAGGTTTAGGGCATAGGATTTATAAAACCAAAGATCCTAGGGCAACCTTGTTGCAAAAGCTATATGGTGAGTTGGCAAAAGAAGTTGGTGAAGATCCTACTTATGAAATTGCTCGCTATATAGAAAAATTCTCAAAAGATACTTTGGGTAAAAAGGGTGTGTGTCCTAACGTGGATTTTTATTCAGGTATTGTGTACCGCAAGCTTGGTATTGAAACAGACTTGTTTACACCTATTTTTGCGGTATCGCGTGTGGCAGGCTGGTTGGCTCACTGGCGTGAGCAATTGGCAGATGGTCGTATTTATCGACCTATGCAAATTTATACAGGGGAAACTGGTCAGGCTTATATTCCTATTGAAGATAGAAAGTAGTTGTTTTCAACTACTTTCAACACCTGAGTAGTCTCGGATATTTGTATTTCTTTTAAAAAAGGAAGCGTTTTAACGACTCTACCCTCTACTATATTATATCCATTAAAACAACCTAGATACTAAGAATATATAATGTATTAGGCTTTAAATATTGCTAAAGTAAGATGGGGTAGCTATATTTAAACTATTCAAGTTTTGGGGAAGAGTCATTAACAATGAAGCATTCATCTATTCTTTTTTTTACAATATGCGCAGCTATGTGTTCGCATATTGTATCTGCAGCAGAGCTTAACAGTATTGATAAGGGCAACCTTATTTCAGCCATAGAAGACTACCGCTTTAGTGATTATGAGTCTGCTATCCCTGCTCTTGAAAGCCTATACCATAAATCTCCAAATAGTTTGCTCACTATGCAGTACCTAGCTTTATCTTATCAGGAAACAAAGCAAGCAGGTAAGGCTGCAGCCACATTTGAAGCATGGCTCAAGGCTAACCAATATGATACGTCTTCATCATCTCGATTTGCTTGGTTAGGCTTAACAAACGCTTATCTTAAAATGGGAGAGCTTACAAAAGCTGAAACTACACTCTCGACTTGGGTAAAAGCCAACCCCAATGATATTCAGGCACAAATTACACTAGGGGATATACAGGTAAAACAGCAGGCTTATGCTAAAGCAAATGACTTATGGAACCGTATTCTTAAAAACCCTAATGCTAGTGCCTCCGATCAAGCCGCTGCTTGGTATTATAAAGCTTGGATAGCTTACAATAATCAAGAAATTGAACAGACAAAAAACTTTGCCAAGAAGTCTTTAGCAGCAGATAAGGAAGGTGTATACGCAAATGCAGCCAAGCAATTGGAAGCATCTCCTTCACAACAACAATTGGGATTTAATGGCTTTGCTGCATTGGAAGCCTTTTATAATTCGAATGTGAAGCTTGTTCCTGAAAGCTTAACCTCAACCGAATGGGGAGGTGACAAGGGCATACAAGGAACTTTAGTTTTAGGTTGGGGGCTGCCCAAAGTTGCTTTAAACTATATATTTTCAGGCTCCGTACACCAAGACTATAGCGATTATGATTTGTCTGCACATATCATTTCTGCGGCATGGCAAAAAGATAGCACATGGCGCTTCAAACCTTTTTATGAATATATAATATTGGGTGGAGATAAGCTATACCAATCTTTTGGCGCTAGTATTTATTATACCCAAGATACATGGGTTTATGAATACACATTTAAACTAAAAAGCTTTAATGATGCCTTTGGTAGTAATGCTGTTGATTTAACAAGGCTTGGTGGTAGCAGCCATGAATTAAGAGCGAAAACAGATGTTAGAACTAAGACTCTTACCTTCACTCTTTCACCTTATCTTTTAGCAGAACTGACCAAAGGTGATGCGACACATGATAATTCAGACAGTTATTATCAACTTGGAGGCGATGCCTCAACTAATATTTCTTGGGCAAAAGGTTGGGATACAAATATTAAGCTGGCTGTATATTCGAGACTATATACTGCTGCTGATACTAGCATACTGTTAAGTTCAACAGATACAACTAAACGTAATGATAACTTTGTTCAAATAAGTACGGCAACATCATGGAAGCCTTGGGATACTGAAGATATATCTGTTATCATCAATGCTTCATATCTCAAAAATATGTCTAACTATGATAGTAGTTTGGTTGCCGCTGTTTCCAGTAAGGCTTATTCAGCGTGGCGAATTGGAAGCATGTTAACAGGGCAGTGGTAGTTTAATAAATGTTTTTAGCTATGCTATCTTATATAAACTAGGTTGTAATAAAGTTTAATCATTGACAGGAGTAAGTTATGATAAGAGTCCCTTTATTTTTTATATTAGCTATATTTATGCTAACAACAGTGCCTGTTTCAAAAGGTTATGCAGCAGCCAGTATAGGTAGAATAGTACACGCTTATGGTTCAGCTTGGGTTCAGCGTGGTGCAGAACGAGAACAAGCAGAAAAAGGGCAAGTTGTATTCCGTAATGATTCTATTGTGACTGGCTCAAGAGGTAGAGTGAAAATTATTATGGGGGATGGCAGCAAGGTTTATATTGGTGCCAACAGTCGAGTTTCGTTACGGAAATACTCTTTACGTGGTAGTAACCTTTTAAGTGCTAGTATTCATATGTTATGGGGGAAAGCACGCTTTTTTGTGAACAAACTTACATTACGCAATTCATCTTTTCGAGTGCGAACTTCTACAGCAGTATTGGGTGTTCGTGGTACAGAGTTTATTGTTATTGTACCTCCAACACCTGAACTATTAAACAATGCCTTTGGTAATTTTACTTTAGAGGATATTCCTGCGTTAGCTACGCGCACCATACTGACAGAGGGTGCTGTTGATGTCAGCGCTGGTGGTGCTGCACCAAAACGCCTATTACCAGGTCACACAGCTTTAGTTGATAAAGTAGGGAAGGTAAGTATCCGTGAAACAGGTGAAGGGGATGCCTATTTAAAAGATGCTGATGGTAAACTTGACGATATTGGTGAAAGCAAAGTCAAAGGACATGGCTTGCCTAAACCTCCAACTGTCGGAGATCATCCAAGACTAAAAGGTAAGAAAGCAGCCTTTAAAAAGAAGCTCAGGCAAGCAAACGTAAATCCAAGCCTAAATGGTGTTCCACAAGATGCTGTTAATGCTCTGCAAAACCTTAATAATACAACGGAAATTATTATTAAGCCGAGTTTTGTGACACCCTAACCTAATTTTATATCAAGTAATGCTTAAAGTTTTGACACTTTAATACGAGGTGTAGGGAAAATTTAGTTCAATAGGATTTAATCCCTAACTGTTTTACTTTGCCTATATGCTCATGAGTGCACTTATGTCGTGTGAATAGTATGTTTATTTTTGCAAATACTTAAGCAACAACATAATGTGCAGCCATGTCTCATAAAACTTCATTTGCCGTTGCCCTGATTCATGCGCCTGTATTTAATAAAGCAGGAGAAAGCTCTGCAACTTCTGTATCTTCTATTGATGTGCATGATTTTGCGCGTACTTGTGGTTTTTATGATGTATCACCAGTATATATTGTGCACCCAGCAGAAGGTATGCGGCAGTTTGTGAAAGATATCCAAGAGCATTGGACAACAAGTAAACGAGGTAAGCTTAATCAAGGTCGGCGTGACGTTCTTTCACAAATTAAGGTGGTGTCTACTATAGATGAAGTCTTGGCCGATAAGGATTATCAACTTTGGTATACTTCTGCGGAGGCTCCCAAAAAAGGTAAGTTGGTAGCAGTACAAGAATTGCGTAAAAAAGAGGGAGCACACTTGCTTGTTTTTGGTACAGGACATGGTTTAGATGCGAAAAATATGCCAGATGAAAATGGATGGTTGTATTCTATTGAAGGTATCGGTAAGGTGCGCCACCTTTCTGTGAGAGCGGCCTTAGCAATTTATCTTGATAGGCTGTTCCGATGATTTTGGAGGATAAGCAAAATGCGTGCTTTAGATGATGTAACAAATGACCAAATTCGTAGTGATATTCCAGATTTCCGTGAAGGCGATACTGTTCGCGTAAATGTTCGTGTGGTTGACTATAAAGACCTTAAAGGCGGTAAAGTTGAAAAGCGTGAGCGTATTCAGGCTTTTGAAGGCATTGTAATTGCGCGTCATAATAAAGGTATTTCAAGTAGCTTCACTGTTCGTAAAATTTCTAGCAATGTTGGTGTTGAACGCGTGTTCCCATTGCACTCACCTATGCTTGAAAGCATTGAAGTGAAACGTCACGGTCGTGTTCGCCGTGCGAAACTTTATTATTTGCGTGAATTGCGTGGTAAAGCAGCTCGTATTCGTGAGCGCCGTTTTAACTAAAACGACTACTAAGCTTGAAAAGGGCTTAATAATGATTTCTAATAAGGGCTCCTATGTGAGCCCTTATTTATTTTAACAGTTTGTTAATTATTAAACTTTAGTTTTTTGGTTTTATAGAAACCAATGGAGTATTCAATTTCATGACAACACGTGAAGATTTTTTTAAAGCAGATTTAGATGATGAAGTAGTGGTGCAAGCCATTAAAGATGAGTTGGGTCGTCAGCAGCATACGCTAGAGCTTATTGCCAGTGAAAATATTGTATCCAAAGCTGTGATGCAAGCGCAAGGCTCAGTCATGACCAATAAATATGCAGAAGGCTATCCTTCACGTCGTTATTATGGTGGTTGTGAGTATGTGGATAAGGTAGAAGCCTTAGCCCAAGAGCGTGCTAAAGAAATCTTTGGTGTAAAACATGCTAATGTACAACCACACTCAGGTTCACAAGCGAATATGGCTGTGTATATGGCTGTGCTAAACCCTGGTGATACCATCATGGGCATGGACTTATCGCACGGTGGACATTTGACTCACGGCTCACCTGTGAACTTTTCTGGTCGTTTATATAATGTAGTAGCTTATGGTGTGGAAGAAGGCACTGAACTGATTGATTATGATATTATGCAAAAGTTGGCTGAAATTCATAAGCCTAAAATGATAATTGGTGGCGCATCAGCTTATGAGCGTGAAATTGATTTTAAACGTATGCGTGAAATTGCTGATTCCGTAGGTGCTATTTTATTTGTAGATATGGCGCATTATGCAGGTTTGATTGCAGCAGGTGTTTATCCATCGCCTGTTGGCCATGCACATGTGATTACCACAACCACACACAAAACATTACGTGGCCCTCGTGGCGGTATGATTTTGACGGATGATGATGATTTAGCGAAAAAATTAAACTCAAGGATTTTTCCAGGTATTCAAGGTGGTCCATTGATGCATGTGATTGCAGCCAAAGCCGTGGCATTTGGTGAAGCTTTGGGTGAGCAGTTTAAAGCTGACCAAAAACAAGTGGTCGCTAATGCTAGAGCTTTGGCGAAAACATTGGTGAATGGTGGTTTGCGTGTAGTTTCTGGTGGTACAGATTGCCATATGTTCCGTGTTGATGTGCGTAAGCAAGGTATTACGGGTAAAATTGCTGAAGAAGCCTTGGAAGCTGCAGGTATTACAACCAATAAAAATACGATTCCGTTTGATCCTGAATCACCATTTGTAACCTCAGGCATTCGCCTTGGCGCATCGGTGATTACAGCGCGTGGTATGAAAGAAGCTGAAGCTGAATTGATTGGTAGCATGATTCTTAAAGTATTGGCTGCACCTGAAGATACCACGGTTCAAGCTGAGGTGTTAAAGGAAGTTAGAGCTTTGACAGACCGCTTCCCCATCTACAAAGACTAATTATGCATTGTCCCTTTTGTGCACATGACGATACGCGAGTGATTGATTCACGTGTAGTTGAAGACGGTTCGGCAGTCCGCCGTCGTCGGCATTGTGACCAATGCGGTAAACGTTTTTCAAGTTTTGAGCGTGCCGAACTGCGTTTGCCCTTGGTAATTAAAAAGGATGGCACTCGGGTTGCATTTAATATTGAAAAAGTACGCAATGGTATGCAAAAATCGTTAGAGAAACGCCCTGTTTCAGCAGACGATTTGGAAAAATCAGTTCATAGTGTGCTCAAAGCTGTGCAAGAAACCAATGAAAATGAGATTTCAGCAGAAATTATTGGTGACTTTGTGATGGAACAACTACGTAAACTTGATGGTGTGGCTTATGTTCGTTTTTCATCGGTATATCGTGAGTTTAAAGATGTGGATGAGTTTTTAACGGCTGTTCGTGCCGCCATTGGTACACAAAAGTAAGTATTAAAAAGGGAGCCTATATAGGCTCCCTTTTTTTTATTGTTTGGGTAAGACTGTTTTAGTCGATACGTGTTTTTTCAGCTTGCTCTTGTTCTGTTTTGCAGTCAATGCAAAGTGTGGTCACAGGGCGGGCTTGTAAACGCTTGATGCTGATGTCACCACCACAAGCTTCACAAATACCAAAGTCTCCTTCGCGCAAGCGATAAAGTGTTTCTTCAATTTTATGGATAAGTTTCAGTTCACGACTTTTAATGCGAATATCAAAGCTTAAGTCTGTTTCAGCAGCAGCTTGGTCGGCAGGGTCTGGAAAAGCAGTGGTCTCTTGCTCATGCATTTGGTGCATGGTGTCATTTTGCGACTCTTCAAGCTCTTCTTTCCATGCGGTTAGTTGCGCTTCAAATGCGGCAAGTTCTTTTTTTGTTAAAGCCATGCTAGTCCCCTTTGAACTAATGATTTAATGCTTTTGTTTGCTTTTGGTTCCATATTTTTATTATGGCTGTCTGCAAAGCGCGACGCATTGTAGCGATACTGTCATAAAATACAATTTTAGTGTTTTGTTGGGGAAAAAGTTGTGATAAAGGTCTCAGTTAAGTATGTTTTTAAGGGCTTTTATGAGTTTTTCACATTCGTTAGGTGTACCAATGCTGATGCGTAAGTATATATTGATTCTTGTTGCTTCAAAATGACGGACAATAATACCTTGGTCACGCAATGATTGAGCAATGAATTTAGCATCATGATGTGGATGTGTAGCAAAAATAAAGTTGGCTTGAGAGGGCAGGATATTAAACCCTAACTCTTGCATGTCAGTGTATAACTTGTCCCTTGTTGTGATAATACGCTGGCAAATATCATCAAAATACTTTTTGTCATCAATCGCTGCTGCGGCACCTAAGGTGGCGAGCTTATCCAATGGATATGAATTAAAACTATCTTTGACCCGAACCAAACCTTGAATTAAATCAGGGTGTCCCATAGCAAAACCTACGCGTAAACCAGCCAGTGCACGTGATTTTGAAACGGTTTGCACCACCAAAAGGTTAGGGTATTGATGGATAAGAGAAACCGCAGATTCACCACCAAAATCAATATAAGCCTCATCAATCACAACAACGCTGTTGGGGTTATTTTGCAATAAAGCTTCAATGTTGTTTAAACCTAAGCCGATACCTGTAGGGGCGTTGGGGTTAGGGAAAATAATCGCGCCATTTTCTTGGTTATAATCATGAACATCAATAGAAAAATCATCATTTAAAGGAATGGTTTTGTAATTGATGTTGTAAAGACCACAATATACAGGGTAGAAGCTGTATGTAATATCGGGGAACAATAAGGGTTTATCATGTTTTAAGAGGGCTTGAAAAGTATGGGCAAGCACTTCATCTGAGCCATTGCCAACAAATACTTGGGCTGTGTCCAAATTATAATAATTCGCAATGCTTTGTTTGAGTGTTTCACTATTGGGGTCTGGGTATAGTTTTAGTCCTTCATTTGTCGCTGTTTGGATTGCTTCTAAAGCTTTGGGTGAAGGTGGGTATGGGTTTTCATTGGTATTGAGTTTGATGAGATTGGAGAGTTTGGGTTGTTCACCAGGAATGTATGGCTTTAATTGGTGAACGGATTCGCTCCAAAACTGACTCATATCAGGTGCTCCTGAGAAATAAGATGATGTTTGCTTGCAAGGCAGCACGGTAAACATAAGCAAGGTTTGGTTCAAGTAAGATTTGTTGCTGGCAGCACATAAGTTGCATAAGTTGTTGGTATTGTTAACTTGCGTTCTGATAAAGAGAGAGGATTTGGGTTAGGGATGAATAAATTGGCGAGTGCGCCACTGCAACAAAGCTATGATAGACCGCGTAAGCGCATGGTTGATGAACAGATTATTGCACGAGGCATACAATCGCCGCGGGTGATTGCAGCCATGTTACAAGTTCAACGTCATCTCTTTGCGGGCGAAGCTTTGCGGTTACATGCGTATAAGGATAAATCGTTGCCTATTGGTGAAGGACAAACGATTTCACAGCCCTATATGGTCGCTAGAATGACGGAGCTTCTTGATTTAAAAGGGCATGAACGCGTACTTGAGATTGGTACGGGCTGTGGTTACCAAACAGCAGTGTTATCTTGCCTTTGCAAACGTGTTTATAGCATTGAGCGTATTGAATCATTGCATACCTTGGCAAAAAGCAACTTGCGCAAAGCAAGGCATAGCAATGTGATGTTGCGTTGTGGTGATGGTTTATTGGGTTGGGAAGATTATGCGCCCTTTGATGCTATTATTGTGACTGCAGGCGGTTTTGCTTCTGACTTATGGTTGGAACAATTGGCTGAAGGTGGGGTGCTGTTGATGCCAGAAGGTGTTGGAAAGTCACATCGTTTGGTGCGTAGATATAAACACGAGGGTAAGGTGGATGAAGAATATTTTGATGATTGTACATTTGTACCATTACTCTCGGGCATAAATTAATGGAAGAACAAGCAAAAAAACTATCTTGGTTACGTCGTTTATATCATTGGACATTATCGTGGGCTGACCACCCTTCTGCTAAATATGCATTGTTTTTTATTGCACTGATTGAATCCAGTGTGTTTCCCATTCCCCCTGATATTTTATTGATTGCACTTGCTTTGGGGCAACCAAAATCTGCATTAAGGTTTGCTGCTATTACCACAGCAGGTTCAACGGTGGGTGCAGTTGTTGGTTATGGAATTGGTTTTTTATTGTGGGCAAGTGTTGGTCAGCCGATTATTGAATTTTATGGGCTTGTTTCACAGTACCTTAAAGCAGAAGATTGGTTTGCAGTTTATGGGGTGGCAATTGTTTTAATTGCTGGTTTTTCTCCTGTTCCATTTAAGGTGATTACCATTGCTGCAGGTGCATTTGGGCTTGCTTTTATTCCTTTTATTTTAGCAGCATTAGCATCGCGTGGTGCAAGGTTTTTCCTTGAGGCGGCCATTTTACGTTGGGGTGGTGATAGATTAAGAAACTTTGTTGAAAAGCATTTCGAGCTAATGACAATTCTTATCACTCTTTTGGTTGTGGCAGGGTTTGTTGTCATTTGGGCTATGGGGTAATCATTTTGGCTATACGGCATATCTTATTGCTTGCGTGTATAAGCATATTGATATTTGGTTGTTCACGTTATGATTATTACCCTCGTGGTATTCAACATGGGGGCAGCAAAAAGTCATTTGAAAGCAACCGTGCTGCTTATATCGTTAAGTATGGTGATACATTATATAGTATTGGTCGGAAATTAGGCGTTGATTTTCATCGCCTAGCAAAGATGAATGGTATTCGTAAACCTTATACTATTTATGTTGGGCAACGTTTATATACCAATGGTTCAGTAACAAAGAAACATACACAGAAGGTAAACAAGAAGCCTGTTAAGAAGGCTAAAGCCAAGGCAAAAAGTAAACATAAAACATATCCTAAAGCTAGTTACAGTCGAATTAAACTACAATGGCCTGTACAGGGACGTTTAAGTAGTAAGTTTGGTCCGAGAAAGAATCGTATGCATGATGGTATTGATATTGCTGCCAAGGTAGGTACACATGTGTTTGCTGCGGCGGCTGGTAAGGTGGTGTATGCTGATTCTAGGCTTTCGGGCTATGGGAACTTAATTATCATTCGACATAGTTCAGACTTGTTTACTGCATATGCACATAATCAAAAGAACTTGGTGGTGGCAGGGCAGCAGGTAAAAGCAGGGCAGCATATTGCCAATGTTGGTGCTACAGGAAGGGCAACGGGTGCGCACTTGCACTTTGAAGTGCGGCGTGGTGAAACTGCTGTGGATCCTTTGGCGTATTTACCAAAAAAATAACATTTTAAACCTTGAAATTTGAGTAATGAATGCCTATGAAGTGAATAATACACTGATATTGATTTGTTTGAGGAGACTGCGTTGAGCAAAAAGAAGAAAAAAAACGTTGATGAAGTAGAGCAAGAAACCGTACAAGTTACTGCTGATGAGCAGAGTGAGTTGGACGAGCAGCTTGAAGCTGAAGCGCCCCAAGAAGAACAAGAAAAAGAAGTTGACCCTTTAGAAGCAGCACAACAAGAAATTGCAGAGTTAAAAGATAAGTTATTGCGTCAGCATGCAGAAATGGAAAACTTACGCAAACGCACGCAGCGTGAAGTTGCCGATGCACGTAAGTATGCGGTTGAAAAATTTGCTGTGGCATTATTAGATGTTGTGGACAATTTAGAGCGCGCTGTTGAAACAGAAGAAGGCAATGAAAAGGCAGTGCGTGAAGGTGTAGCTTTAACATTAGATTCTTGGCATAAGGTTGCTAGCAAGTTTGAACTTGAACGTATTGATGCTGTAGGGCAAACATTTGACCCACATTTTCATGAAGCATTATCAAAAATGCCATCGGATGAGGATGAAGATACTGTGATTGCACAACATGTAGCAGGCTACACTTTAAATGGCCGTTTGATTCGCCCCGCTAAGGTGTTGGTTTCAAGCGGTAAAGCATAGTATCACTCAGCAAGCAAAAATTTTGGTGAGCGCATGTCTGTTGGGTGAAACCGTGCGCTATGATGGTGGTGACTCTTGTCATCATCTGAATGAAAACTCTAGTATGTTGTTGCAACGGTGGCAGCAAGCAGGGCTGCTGTTGCCTTTGTGTCCTGAAGTTGAAGGAGGTTTGCCTGTACCAAGACCTGCAGCAGAAATTATGGGTGATAAGGTTGTTACCCAAGCGGGAAAAGATATTACCCAAGCTTTTCGTATTGGAGCAGAAAAAGCCTTAGCCTTGTGCCAACAATATCAAATTCAATATGCGGTATTAAAACAGGGGAGCCCATCATGTGGTAATAGCCTTATTTATAATGGTTGTTTTTCAAAAACAAAAATTCAAGGACAGGGTGTTACGGCTAGGTTGTTGGTAACGCATGGTATTCATGTGTTTAGTGAAGAAGAGTTGAATCAATTGCAGGAGTTATTGGTTCATCAAAATATCTTATCTTAGTACTTTTACAAATCAAGGTACAAATATATCAAACACAAATTGAGAATCTAACCCACCAAGGTGTATGGTATTGTTGCCTGGTGATAACTTGACTTCCTTTTGTGTTTGTTGATCAATTTTTTCACCATTGACCCATGTGCCTAAGCGTGAGCTTGCATCGACCACATATACATCACCAGCATGTTGTTCAATTTGACAGTGGTGACGCGAAATAACATACGGGGCAATATCATGTATTTCAAGATGAGCGCGAGTGCTATCTTTGGAAAACCAAGAACGCTTACTCTGTTGTCGAGACCAACGACCAATAATAAAAGGGTTGTCATCAATGACCAATGCATTCATGTCATATAAGGCATGTTTAGCAGGTTCAGTTAAACCTTTAAGCATAATAGTGTCGGGCTGCGTATCTTGCTGTTGTGTGACGGATGCTAACTGGTTTTCTAAGTCGACAACACGTTTATTCATGGCTCGCATGCGCTGGAAAAGGATGTCCATCACACTTTTTACGCTTTGGATGTCGGTTTGTAAGAGGTCAAAAAATTGTTCTTTACTTAGAACGCATACTTTTAAATCACCCATAGCGACCACATTAGCAGAACATGGGGAGTCATCAATCAGACTCATTTCACCAAATACCTGACCATCACCCAGCTCTGCGAGAAGGACTTCCGTGCCATCTTCTGCTGTTCGTGTGACTTTGGCATGCCCTTTTTGAATCATATATACGCCATTACCTGTTTTACCTTCTTGCAGTAAAACGGTGCCATCAGTCACTGTATGTATATTCTTTAAATGCTCAAACATAACCTCTCCAAGCGTGTAGTATGTTGATTATAAACAATATGTTATAAAAAGTATATCTGTCGAGTGAGTTTTGTTGCTAAGACTATTTAAATAAGGAAAAAGGATATGTTACAGGTATCACTTGCTTGAAGGGCTTGCATTTATAGTCTGCGTTCTATGAAAAAGATGAAACTGTTCTTCCATGTACAATTATTAGCCTTGTGCTCGCCATTGACCTTAGGTTTGATGCTTGCCTTATTGCTTCCTAATTTCTTGTTTGCCGAAAGTTATACACGTGATGAACTGATTGCTTATATGATTAAGGAAACCAGTTTACCAAAAGCTTACGTAGAGCAACATTTACGTGAAGCAAAGTTTGATGCTGATTTGATTCGTAAGATGAATACGCCTTATGAATCAAAGCCTTATGCTGATTATCGCCCTTTGTTTGTGAATGAACGTTTGAAAAAGAAATCTAAAGCATTTCTAGCTAAACACCATGATATTTTTGTTGAAGCACAAGCCAAGTATGGCGTTGCTCCTGAAATCATTACGGCAATTTTGGGTATTGAAACAAGGTTTGGTGAGAACTGGGGCAGAGATAGGGTGTTGGATGCATTGTTTACCTTGGCAACAGGTTATGAGCGCAGAGCAAAGTTTTTCCGCAAAGAACTCAAAGCATTTTTGGTGTTGTGTAAAGAAGAAGGCTTAAATCCTATGGATGTTCAAGGTTCGTATGCAGGTGCGTTTGGTGTGACGCAATTGATGCCAACTTCATTTTTGGAATATGCAGTGGATGGTAATGGTGATGGTAAACGTGATGTTTGGCATACGCCTAAAGATATTATTTTTAGCGTGGCCTATTATTTTAACCGCTATAGCTGGGATGATAGAAAAATGGTGGCACACTGGGTACATAACTTACCCAAGAATACTTTTATTCAACAGGCACTTAAAGATGAAACGCGTAAATATCGTAAGATGAAAGCATTTGAAGAAGCAGGTGTTCAAAAACCTAAGGGTTGGTCTTCGGATGAAGAAGTTGCCTTGATTGAACGTGAGACCAAAGATGGTGTTCGTCCTTTATTGGTGAACCGCAATTTCTATGCTATTACACGCTGGAATCGTTCATGGAATTATGCCTTAGCAACCACAGAGCTTGCATTTATGTTGGGCAATCAAAAGTGTGATATAGGCAAGTGAAAAGAAGTTTTTATATTGCATTAGTTGTATTGTTGGTTTTAAGTGCATGTGCACCTATGCGCTATGCACACAAGCCGCAGCCTATCTCAAATGCACCATCTTCTTACGCTGCTCTAGGTGCAGGTGGAAGAGTAAAGCATGGTAAACCTTATAAGGTTGCAGGAAAGTGGTATTATCCTTTGGATAGCAATGCGCAATACAATCAAGTGGGTATTGCTTCATGGTATGGTAAAAAATTCCATGGCAGAAAAACAGCTAATGGTGAAACATATAATATGTATGCCATGACAGCCGCTCATACTACTTTACCCATGCCTTCGTTGGTGTTGGTCACCAATTTGGAGAATGGAAAATCTGTTAAAGTTAGAGTGAATGACAGAGGACCTTTTGTGAAAGGAAGGTTGATTGATTTATCTTATGCTGCGGCAAAAGCATTGGGTTATGCTAAGCAAGGTACAGCACGAGTACGTGTGCAGACATTAAATGCAGCAGAGCATGATGTGAGCAAATACCATGCGTTGAAACCACAGCCTGTAAAAACAACACAGCAAGCTCCTATTCAGCAGCATAAGTTGGCTTATGTTCAAGTGGGTGCATTTGCAGAACATGACAATGCACTTGGTGTTGTGGATAAATTACAGGCACATTTGGATACAAACCATCCACCATTAAAAGTAGTGAATATTGGGCATGTTTACCGCGTACGTGTAGGACCTTTTGACTTGGACGAAGATGCTGAACACACATTAAGCTTGATTAAAGATAGAGGTTATACGGCAGCGATGATTATTCATGGTGAAGCGATTGAATAAGGTGATTGCAGCATTTGGTTCATCTCGGATTACACCCGATGATGCGCGTTTTTCGGATGTGGAATTATTGTCTCAAAAGTTAGGGCAAGCAGGTTGGCATGGTTTGGTGGGAGGGCATCAAGGCATGATGGCTGCGTTTTCTCAGGGTATTACGGCAGGCTCAGGGCATGTCACAGGCATTACTTTGGAAGTGTTTCCTACACCACCACGAAATAGTTTGAGTGAAGAGAAAAGAGCGACTGATTTTTTTGAACGTATGCAAATATTGATTGAGCAACCTTCTGCATATTTGGTATTGCCAGGCGGGTTAGGTACATTGGCAGAGTTTGCTATGACTTGGGATTTATTGGCGATTAAAATTTTAGAGCCACGCCCTTTACTGGTTTATGGTGCTTGTTGGGAGCCGTTAATGGATATGATGCAACAACAGTTGGTAATGAGTGTGGACAGTAGTTTTCAGTGTATTCAATATTGTGAGACACATGAAGATGTGCTTGCAGCTTTGGCAGTTTAATCATGGCATTTGAAGATATAAAGTTGCAAATTCCTCTTGAGCAGGGGAGGCGGCGTTTAGATACGGCATTGGCAGCATGTTCAAGCTTTTCAAGGCGACGTGTGCAACGTGCAATTGATGAAGGTGGCGTGTATGTGAACAAAAAACGCTGCCGAAAAGCAGGGCGGATTATACAAGGCGGTGAAAAGGTTCGCATTGTGACTTTGGATGATGAGGTGCTTACACCGTTTTCAGAAGATCAAATTGTATGGCGTGAACAATCTTGGGTATTGGTGCATAAAAAAGCAGGGCAATATGCACAAGAGGCTTTGCATCGCAGTAAAGGTACACTGGTGTATGAGTTGGCAATGTTTTTAAAGTTACCTCCTGTGGATACTAAACATCTGCGCCCTGTACATCGTTTGGATAAAGGCACATCAGGATTGATGATGTTTTGTTATGACCCTAAAGCATTGCAGCACTTGCAACACCATTGGCATCAAGCTGTAGAGAAAGAGTATATAGCGGTAGTTTCACCTGTGCCAGATTGGTCAGAGATGCTTATTGAAGAACCACTTTCGGCAAAGGCTGATAGATGGGGTCGTTATGCTGTGGATAAATGTGGGAAAGTCAGTAAGACGGAAGCTTTTGTTGTGGAAACACGCGGAGATAAAGCTTTATTACGCTTGATTCCACATACAGGACGCACCCATCAACTTCGTGTACACTTGGCGCACTTGGGTTATCCCATTCTTGGTGATACGCGATATGGTGGTAAAAAACATGCACGATTGATGCTTCATGCTAAAGTTTTAAAAATTAAAGGTTATGCTATGCGCTCTAAACAACCACAGTTGGAATGGAGTGTAGATTCAGAAGGAGATTGGGAATGGTAAGGTTATTGTGTTTCATTGGGGCATTGATGTTCACTCAGCAAGCTTGGGCAGCGAATATCACATGGCCATCGGAACCAGAACTTCAAGCCAAGTCTTGGGTATTATTGGATGCTCGCTCTGGGCAAGTGCTGGCAAAACATGAAGAAAACTTACGTTTAGCACCAGCAAGCATGACCAAAATGATGACATTATATTTGGCATTTGAAGCTATTAAATCGGGCAATGTAGATTTGGATGAGCGGGTAAATGTTAGCACAAAGGCTTGGAAGATTGGTGGTAGCTCTATGTTTTTAGAGCCGCGTATGCATCCAACTATACGTGAAATTATTCATGGTATAGCTACATTTTCGGGCAATGATGCAGCTATTGTCATTGCCGAGCATATTTCGGGCTCTGAAAGTGCTTTTGTGGCATTAATGAATGGTAAAGCCAAAGCCTTGGGTATGACCAATACACATTTTAGTAACCCAACAGGTTTCCCTGATGAAAACCATTTTAGTACTGCTATGGATATGGCAAAGTTAGCGGTCGCATTGTGGCGTGATTTCCCTAAGTTTTTTGAAGTTTTTGCAGAAAAAAGTTATACCTTTGATGGTCGTACACAATGGAACCGCAATCGTTTGTTGTGGACCATGCCTGAAGCAAGGGGGATAAAAACTGGGCACACAGAAGAAGCGGGTTATTGTTTAACAGCAGCGGCAGAAAAAGGGGATATGCGTTTGGTATCGTCTGTGTTTGGTACGGACTCAAAAACAGCACGGCAAAAGCAATCGCAAGTATTATTACGTTATGGCATGGGGCAGTTTGTAACCTTACGCCCTAAAGAAAAAGATATTCGTCGTAAAATTGAAGTTTTTGAAGGTACAAAAGAGTTTGTTTGGCTTAAACCTGCTAAACCAGTGTGGATTACTGTGCCGCAAGGCAGTGAAAAACATTTGGGTTTCGCTTTGCATTATACATCACCACAACTAGCACCCATTCAGCAAGGCGAACAGTTGGGTGATATTCAAGCCACACTACGTATTGATGATGAAGATATTACTTTGCAATCTATACCAATGTTGGCGGAGCAAAGTGTAGAGCGTGCATCATGGTTTGGTCGTAAATGGGATATGTTAAGACTTTGGTGGCGCGCACAGTAGATGCGTGAGTTAGTTAAGCGGCAAGCCTAGCTTCTGCCTCGGCAATAATGCTTTCTTGATGTTCTGCATGGGCAATATGAAATAAAAATGCCCAAAGGCTATGTTCATTATCAAAGTAAACCTTGTTACCTCTAAAGGTAACAGTAACACCATGAGTCTGATTATTCACAGCAAAAGTACCGATGCTGGAGAAATGGTCGGCAATACGCTTAGCACGAAATGGATTCATTTGTAGCCTCCTGTTGTCACTTGTATTACCTATCGCAAGTGACACCGTATGCTTTAACTCTGGGTATAGTTTGGTTTAATTTGGATGGCTTGCATGTGACCAAGACCACGAATGTATTCAAATCAAAAAAGACCTTTCTTATTTCTCGCAAAATCACAGCTTTCTTTCTATGCTTTTGCATATCTTTAAGCTTGAGGTGAAAATAAAATGAGCAAGCCACTGGTTGCCTATGTGAACAATAGTTTCGTGCCGTTGGAAAAAGCAATGATACATGTTGAAGACCGTGGGTTTCAATTTGCCGATGGGGTGTATGAAGTGGTGGCATGTTATGGTGGCACTTACCTTGACTTAAAACCACATTTGAAGCGTTTGCAACGCTCATGTGCTGCAATTGCCGTTGATTTGCCGAAAACAATACCTGAATTGGAAGTTTTGGTGCAGCAAGCCTATGAAAAAAATCCCTTTGATGATGCTATGGTATATATTCAGGTGACGCGAGGTGTAGCACCGCGTAATCATGTGGTCAATCAAGCGATAACACCAACCTTGGTTATCACTGTTCGTGAATTACCCAAACCTAGCGATGCCAAAGTAAAAACGGGTGTTCAAGGTATTACTTTACAAGATATTCGCTGGAAACATTGTGAAATTAAGTCGATTGCATTGCTTGCCAGTGTGATGGGTAAACAAGAAGCTGTGCGAGCGGATGTAGATGAAGCCTTTTGGCTGGATGAGCAAGGGCATGTTTTGGAAGGCTGTGCGACCAATATTTTTGCAGTGATTGATGGTGTACTGGTGACTCACCCTCTGGATCATCAAGTGTTGGGTGGTATTACACGAAGTATGGCAATGGAAGTGGCAAAAGATGCAGGTATTACTGTGCAAGAGCGGGCATGGAAATTGGATGAAGCAGGTTTAAGTGAATGTTTGATGAGCAGTACAACCAATGCTGTATTGCCCGTGGTTCAGATAAATTCTCAAGCGATAGGTGATGGTAAACCTGGTAAAGTGGGACTTAAAATCAGGCAATTGATGTTGGCAAAAATTGATGCCTTGCGTGCCTCTTGAATGATGAATAAACCAGTGTTTAAAGGTGTGTTGTTGGATTTAGATGGTACGCTTATTGATGCTTTTGCACCGATTATTCACGCTATGCGTGAAACATTACAATATTTTGAGCTTCCTGCGATGAGTGATGATGCTATTCGCCGACATACAGGGCGTGGTGACTGTAGTATGACAGCGT
>JALWRX010000125.1 GCA_027080505.1 Ghiorsea sp. | reverse complement strand
CATGCTGCCATTGGCATGTTATCCAATGCATGGCTGAATGATAAAGTGCGTGGCATTGCAGTGATTGTTGATGGAAAACCTATTTTACCAAGCATTGAACATGTGCGTGATCATAGTTACCCACTGGCTCGTGGTTTGCATATATTACTGCCCAAAACCGCCTCTGCCGCAGCCAAAGATTTTGTCCAATTTTTATTATCCCAACAAGGGCAAGCCATTGTGCAAGAAGTAGGCTATTTACCCGTTCACTAAATGTTCATATCTCGCCCATCCTTATTTGCCAGTGTTGTTTGGCTAGGCTGCTTGACCGCAGCCCTTAGCATAGCTGTGTTACTGTGGTTTTTATGGGATAGCTCTTGGTTATTTTTTCAGCAATTTGACATCCAGACCTTATGGTTAGATGAATGGTATCCCTATGAAAATTTATACGGTTTTTTGCCCGCTATTACAGGCACAGCTTGGGCATTATGGATTGCCTTAATGATTGCAATTCCATGTGGGCTTGCTGCTGCGATTGTTAGCAGTGAAATCGTATCTTCAACATGGCAAGCATGGATACGTTTAAGCATGGAAGTTTTGGCGGGCATCCCTTCGGTGGTCTATGGGCTGATTGGGCTTTGGTTGTTGCTTCCTACGCTGCAATCACAACTAAACTTACTCACAGGACACAGCCTGCTTGCCGCAGGTTTAATTTTATCACTGATGATATTGCCCACCATCATGCTTATGGCGCAAGATGCTTTGCAAGGTGTAGCATCTGAGCAACGTGAAGCGGCAAAATTACTCGGATTAAATTGGAATCAACAATTATGGCGCATATTACTGCCCCAAGCTTGGTCTGGTATTCGTAGTGGTATTTTGTTGGCTGTAGGGCGTGGTTTGGGGGAAACTATGGCTGTCATGCTGGTTGTTGGTTCACTGGATAAAATGCCAGAACCTTTTTACAACATCTTAGAACCCGCACAAACTCTCACCTCACGCATAGGCAGAGAAATGGGCGAAGCAGCTTTTGGTTCTTTGCACTTTTCGGCATTGATGGCATGTGGCTTGATACTCGCCATGATTGCCGTGTTTTTCAGCTTGAGTGCACAAAAAATGAGACCTGCAACATGAAAATCATACTCATCATATTGGCTATACCAGCTCTTTTATTACCAGCTGCATGTGTGTTGTATATTTTTTACCAAGCCATGCCTGCGCTTAATCTTTCGCTTCTTTTAGGCTCTGATATTGCTGTTGTAGGTGTTAACAGCATTGGGCAATCTATACTTCCGCAAATCACTGGTTCTTTATTGATGATGGGGTTGGCATGTTTTTTTGCGCTACCTATTGCTTTAAGCATTGCACTTTTTCATGCTTTTTGGGCAAAAAAACGTCAAAAGAAACTTCTTATGGCGCTTTTACAAATGCTGCAAGGTATTCCGCCCATTGTGTATGGTTTATGTGGTTTGATTGTTTTGGTGCACACCCTGCAATGGGGCATTTCCTTGGCAGCAGGAGCTGTGATTTTGGCGATCATTATTTTACCCCTGCTAAGCAATAGTCTTATCCATGCTTTTGCCCGCATACCTCGTGAACAAACCGATGCTGCCTTATCGTTGGGTCTTTCTAAATTTAGAGTGCTTGTGCGTATTTGGCTGCCTGCATCATGGTCAAACATACTTACAGGTTTATTATTAAGCATGGCGCGCGCATTATCAGAAACTGCACCCATCTTGTTCACTGCCACTGTATTTTCAGGTATCACTTGGCCTGATTCCATCTTTTCACCTGTCACCAGCTTACAAACCCATATTTTTTACCTTGCCCAAGAAGGCAGCAATATCCAAGCTATTCATACCGCTTGGGCATCTGCTGCAACGCTATTGCTGTTGGTGTTATGCTTTTCATTGACGGCGTGGTATTTACGGAGGTATGACAAAGCATGATACAAACCCATACAAGTATCATCAACACACCCAAAATACAGTGCCAAGAACATTTACTTGTTGTTGAACAATTATGTCTGCAACTTGAACAAAAAACTATCCTTAAAAATATCAGTTTTTCACTGCCCAGCACAGGCATCACCACCATCATTGGACCATCTGGTGCGGGTAAAAGCTCATTACTTCGTTGCTTAAATATGTTGTATCCAACTTGGGAAGGTGAAATAAGTATTGATAAAACCAGCATTAAACAATGGCAAGGTGGTGAAGATAGCTTGCGTAAATATGTGGGGTTAATTGCACAAAAGCCTGCTTTTTTTCCCGCAAGCATTGCCGAAAATGTGACTTTTGGTTTATCACGCAAACAACGCAAGCAAGATACATCTGCACTGATTCATCACTGCCTCACCCAAGCTGCACTATGGGATGAGGTCAAAGATAGATTAAATCAACCAGCCAACACCTTATCCATTGGGCAACAACAACGTTTATGTCTGGCTCGTGCTTTGGCACTGCAGCCTTCCATATTGCTACTGGATGAACCCACAGCATCATTAGACCCTCGCTCTAAGCAATTGATTGAAATATCACTACGCACTTTGGCAGAACACATGCCTGTTTTGTGTGTAACCCACGACTTGGAGCAAGCCAAACGTTT
>JALWRX010000124.1 GCA_027080505.1 Ghiorsea sp. | reverse complement strand
CCCGCATAGGTTCTCTTGCGAGATAAGTGAGTGTAATCAGTATAACAAACCAGATTAACCCCGAAATTGCAGCCTTTTCAGACCATAGTAAAAATATTTCTGATAATGACATCTTAGCCTCCTTGTGCGCTGTTGGAGCCAGCGGCATCGTCTAGATATCGATATGTTCAGAGTAAGGTGCTGCGTGATACTCAAGATGTTATGAATATCACAAGTTTATCGTTAAGTTCGATAAATTTATATCTAAGTAGTTGTTTTAAATGCTATTTTTGTAGTATTGTTTGTTTGCGTATTGGGTGTGCCAAAATGACATCAACAAGGTTAATATACTGAAGGTGTATATGTACCATTAAATACAGATTGAGATATATGGTTGGTTTTGCGTAACTATATTAATAGTCGTTATCAGTGTGTTGAGAGGGGGCAAACAAAAAGCCTACCAACGTAAAGTTGATAGGCTTTAAGAAGTCCTACTGGACCACAAAATGTGGTACCGAGAGCCGGAGTCGAACCGGCACGGTGTTGCCACCGGGGGATTTTAAGTCCCCTGCGTCTACCAGTTCCGCCATCCCGGCATTGCACAAACAACTTTAAGCAAAGCTAAAGTTGAAATTGGAGGCAGGGGCGAGAATCGAACTCGCGAATAAGGGATTTGCAATCCCCCGCCGTACCACTGAGCCACCCTGCCAAACAAACTTTGTAACCTGGTAGAATTACAAAGCATTATACAAACAAAAAAAGGAGCTTGAGCCCGAAGACAATCAAACTCCTTTTTACAATGTTCAAAACAAATTGGAGCGGGTAACCGGGCTCGAACCGGTCACCTCGACCTTGGCAAGGTCGCGCTCTACCAAATGAGCTATACCCGCGTTGAACGAGGCGAACTTTATCGCCGCGATGTGGTGCGTCAAGTATTTATTTTTATGCTAAAGATTCACTATTTAATAGATGGATTGAGGACAGTAAAAAGGATGCTATTAAGGCTAAATATTTCAGTGCTGGAAAGCGAGTAGGGCTTCTGTTAGTTTTCGCTCCCGACATGAATCAATCAAACCAACAAACACGTTTTATTTTTGTGACTGGCGGTGTTGTATCTTCTTTGGGGAAAGGGATAGCAGCAGCCAGTCTTGCAGCATTATTTGAAGCACGGGGCTTATCTGTCACCATGCAAAAGCTAGATCCGTATATTAATGTGGATCCAGGCACGATGAGCCCATACCAGCATGGCGAAGTGTTTGTAACCGATGATGGGGCAGAAACTGACCTCGATTTGGGTTATTACGAGCGTTTTACCCATGCCGATATGACCAAACGCTCC
Source organism: Ghiorsea sp. (assembly GCA_027080505.1). Lineage (GTDB taxonomy): Bacteria > Pseudomonadota > Zetaproteobacteria > Mariprofundales > Mariprofundaceae > Ghiorsea. The sequence goes on along the minus strand of JALWRX010000124.1, from coordinate 8,991 downwards.
AATCTTACCACAGGTCGCGTGTATGAGTCCGTGATTCGTAAAGAACGCCGTGGTGATTATTTGGGCGCAACAGTGCAAGTTATCCCCCATATTACCGATGAGATTAAAGCAGGCATTCTTTCATTGCGTGCAGATAATGTGAATATTGCACTGGTTGAAATCGGCGGCACAGTGGGTGATATTGAATCCTTACCATTCTTGGAAGCAATTCGTCAGCTCAGATTTGAGTTAGGGCGTGAAAACACGGCTTTTATTCACTTAACATTGTTGCCTTATATTGCAGCTTCTGGTGAGCTTAAAACCAAACCAACCCAGCATTCTGTGCAAAAGTTGCGTGAGATTGGCATTCAACCTGATGCTTTGTTGTGCCGCAGTGAGCAAGATATTCCTGAAGGCGAACGCGATAAAATTGCTTTGTTTTGTAATGTGGAAAAAAATGCAGTCATTGGCTTGCCAGACGTAGATACCATTTATGCCGTACCATTGGTATTGCGTGATGGCGGGCTTGGCAATGTTTTGCTTGATCAGTTTAACATGGAAAACAAAACACCAGACTTAAGTGTGTGGCAAGATGTATGTCAGAAAATCCGTACACCACAGCGCATGGTGCGCGTGGCGATTGTGGGTAAATATGTCAAACTTGCTGATGCCTATAAATCAATTAATGAGTCTTTGATTCATGGTGGTATGGCGCATGATGTGCGTGTATTGATTGAATATGTAAACTCAGAGTCTTTGGAAAATGGTGATATGTCGGCTTTGGCTGATGTGGATGGTATTTTAGTACCTGGTGGTTTTGGTGATAGAGGTACTTTAGGTAAAATACTTGCCATTCAATATGCTAGAGAAAACAATAAACCTTTCTTGGGTATTTGTTTAGGTATGCAAATGGCTGTAGTAGAGTTTGCGCGTAATGTTGCAGGTCTTACTGGTGCCAACAGCAGTGAGTTTGATGCCAACACCGACCATCCTGTGATTGCTTTGATGACAGAGTGGGAAGAAGATGGACAAAAAATCACCCGTGATGAAAGCTCAGATATGGGTGGCACTATGCGTTTGGGTGGTTATCCATGTAAGGTAATTGAAGGTACAACTGCGGCATTGGCTTATGGGCAATCAGAAATTCGTGAACGTCATCGTCATCGTTATGAGTTTAACAATACTTATCGCGAACAGTTGGAAAAGGCAGGTTTAGTGGTTTCAGGCACATTGCCAGATGGTTCATTGGTTGAAATGGTTGAGGTTAAAAATCACCCATGGTTTGTGGCTAGCCAATTCCATCCTGAATTTAAATCACGACCTTATGCACCACACCCTTTGTTTTCAGGTTTTGTTGATGCAGCAAAAAAACAGGCATCAGCATCATGAAACAACACCATATTCAGCTTGCCGACTTTAAAATCGGCAATGATTTGCCATTTGTATTGTTCGCAGGGCCTTGCGTGATTGAAGGTGAAGAATTTAGTATTGAAGTGGCAAGGCAAATTCGTGATATATGTCAACGGGTTGGTGTGTCTTTGGTGTTTAAATCCAGCTTTGATAAAGCCAATAGAACCAGTGTGGATGGCTTTCGTGGTCCAGGTCTGGAAGAGGGCTTGCGTATTTTACAGCAGGTGAAAGATGAAGTAGGTGTACCCATTATTACAGATGTACACACACCTGAACAAGCTGAGCCTGTTGCAAAAGTAGCTGATATTTTGCAAACACCTGCATTTTTATGCCGCCAAACTGATTTTATCACGGCAGTGGCCAAAGCAGGTAAACCTGTGAATGTGAAAAAAGGTCAATTTTTAGCACCATGGGATATGCCACATGTGTTAGAAAAAGCTAAATCTACGGGTAATGTGGATATTATGTTATGTGACAGAGGCACAAGTTTTGGTTACAATAACTTAGTTTCGGATTTTCGTTCATTGATAGTGATGGGTGAAACGGGTGCGCCAGTAGTTTTTGATGCAACCCATTCGGTGCAACAACCTGGTGGTTTGGGTGGTGCAACGGGCGGCAATAGGGAATATGTCCCAGCCTTGTCACGCGCGGCAGTAAGTATTGGTGTGGCTGCCATCTTTATGGAAGTGCATCCTGATCCAGACAACGCCAAGTCGGATGGTCCTAATTCTGTAGCATTGGCAGACTTGGAAGGGATGTTAACGACTTTAAAAAATATTGATAAGGTTGTTAAAAGGTATTAACCACAAAGGTATGAAGAACAAAGTGGTTTATTTTCACTCTGTGTTCTCTGCAACCTCAGTGGTAGAAAGAAATGAATTAAATAATGAAGAAGTGTCGGCAATGGGGTCGGCTAGGAGTAAGAAGTGAGTAAGATAGTAAGTGTACATGGTCGTGAAATTTTTGATTCGCGTGGTAATCCAACAGTAGAAGTTGATGTGAGATTGGATTCAGGCGCATTCGGTCGTGCAGCAGTACCAAGTGGTGCATCTACAGGGCAACGTGAAGCAGTAGAAATGCGTGATGGCGATAAACGTTTGGGTGGTAAAGGTGTACGCAAGGCCGTAGCCAATGTAAATGGTGAAATTGCAAAATCAGTGATTGATTTGGATGCAGCAGACCAACGTGGTTTAGACCATGTATTGATTGAACTTGATGGAACAGCCAATAAAGGACGTTTGGGTGCCAATGCAATTTTGGGCGTATCTATGGCTGTTGCCAAAGCACAAGCAGCAGAAGATGAAGTATCATTGTTCCGCCATATTGGCGGGGATGACGCAGTATTGATGCCTGTGCCATGCATGAATGTGATTAATGGTGGCTCGCACGCAGATAACAGCATTGATTTTCAAGAGTATATGATTGCTCCAGCAGGTGCTTCTAGTTTTACTGAAGCTATGGATATGGGCACGGAAGTGTTCCATGCACTGAAATCAGTATTGCAAAAAGGTGGTCACATCACGGCTGTGGGTGATGAAGGTGGTTTTGCACCAAACCTTGGTTCCAATGAAGAGGGTATCACTGTTATTCTTGAAGCCATTGAAAAAGTCGGCTTAAAAGCAGGTTCTGATATTGTATTGTGTACAGATATGGCTGCATCTGAGTTTTATAAAGATGGTATGTATGTGCTTGATGGTGAAGGCGGACGTAAGTTGGATGCTGAAGGCATGGTGGACTTTATTGAAAAGTTATGTGACCAATATCCGATTGTATCTGTTGAAGATGGTTTGGATGAAAATGATTGGGATGGCTGGAAGATTCTTACCGACCGTATCGCTGACAAAGTGCAATTGGTTGGCGATGATTTGTTTGTGACCAATCCTGAAATTTTGAAAGAAGGTATTGATAAAGGTATTGCCAACGCATTGTTGGTAAAAGTAAACCAAATCGGTACTTTAACAGAAACCATTGCTGCAGTTAGCATGGCGCATGATGCGGGTTACCGCTCTATGATGTCACATCGTTCGGGTGAAACTGAAGATACAACGATTGCTGATTTGGCAGTGGCATTATCTTGTGGACAAATTAAAACGGGTTCGGCATCGCGTTCTGATCGTATGGCAAAATACAATCAGCTTTTACGTATTGAAGAAGAGTTGGGCAGCCGAGCAGAATATGCTGGTTTGTCCACATTTTCACGGGCGTAACATCTGAAAAAGTATAACTTAAAGTGGTTTTCCACTTGGTTTTTGTATGCCCTTGGGCTGATCATTATAGTACTCATGATTTGGGATTTAATCTTCTCAGACCATGGGTACTTTGTGTTTCAGCATGAGCGTGAACAGCAGCAAGTCTTGCAGCAAGAGATTAACCGTTTACGAGCAGAAAAAGCACGTCTAAAAGAAGAAATTATTCGTTTGCGTGAAGACCCTAAAACCTTAGAAGAGGTTATTCGTCGGGAGCTAGGTTATGTTTACCCCGATGAGTATATGATAATTATGCCTAAGGCTGATGAAAAAGTGGATGCAGCACCACAGGCTGAGAAAGAGGAACAATGATGAGTAAAGTAGTAACACGTTTTGCACCATCGCCTACAGGTTTGATGCATCTTGGCAATGTGCGTACAGCCATGTTGAACTGGATGTTTGCCAAGAAAATGGGTGGTAAATTTTTACTGCGTTTTGAAGATACCGACCAAAGCCGCTCTGAGCAGCAATATATTGATGCGCTGAAAGAAGATATGTTGTGGTTAGGTTTGCAATGGGATGATGAGCCTTTATTTCAATCTCAACATGCAGCACAACATCAAGAAGCATTGGACAAGTTGGCAGCAGAGAATCTTGCATACCCTTGTTTTTGTTCAGAAAGTCAATTGAATTTAGATAGAAAACTTTCCACATCTCGCGGGCTTCCACCGCGTTATAATGGGCGTTGTCGTGCACTATCGGCTGAAGAAAGGCAAGCTAAATTGGATGCGGGGGAAACCCATACTTGGCGTTTGGCAGTTCATGCAGATAGTGGCGAAGTGACCGTGCCTGATTTGTTGCGTGATAATGTGGTGTTTTTACGCAAAGACTTGGATGACCCTGTGGTTGTGCGTTCTGATGGCACGTTTACATTTTTATTGCCCAATGCGATTGATGATGCAGTGGATGGCATCAGCCATGTGTTGCGCGGGGATGACCACTTAACCAATTCAGCTTACCAAGTGTGGATGTTGGAATCTTTGGGTTATACAGCGCCTGTATGTTTGCATCATGGTTTATTATTGGGTGAAGATGGGGCGAAACTATCCAAGCGTACGGGAAGCCACAGTGTGGCAGACTTAAGAGCGGCAGGATTGTTTCCTGAAGCCTTGCAACAAGCCATGATTCGTTTGGGTCACCCAAATATCCCTGATGATGCGGTGACATTAGATGATTTAGTACAACATACGGACATTGAACATTTATCCACATCTTCAGTGCGTTGGTCCAATGATGAAATGTGGCGTTGGCATACCAAAATATTGCATGCAAAACCCATTGCAGAGCTAGCACCTATGTTACAACAAACATTGGCAAACAACGGCATTGATTTAGATGAGCAACAAGCATTGCTATTAACTGAAATGATGGCGGGAAATCTCAGCCGCATTGAAGATGTTTTACAATTTAGACGTTTGTTTGATGTAGCTGCACCATTGGGTGATGATGAAACACATGTTTTAAAAGAGGCAGGTAAAACTTTCTTTGAAGCTGCTTTAAGCACAAGCCAAGCTGCTGATTGTACTGATTGGAAGGCTTGGACAACTGCGCTTAAAGAAGAAACAGGTGCAAAAGGTAAGGCTTTATTTATGCCTTTGCGTATTGCGCTTACAGGGCAAGCACATGGTCCTGAAATGAGTAAAGTTGTGGTGTTTTTGGGTGAAACTGGTGTACAAACACGTTTAAAGCAGGTTTTAGGATTGATTTGATGTCAGCGTTGCAAGTTTATAATTCACTTTCGCGGCAAAAAGAGACTTTTCAGCCTTTAGAGGCTGGTAAAGTGGGTATGTATGTTTGTGGCGTTACGGTTTATGACCAATGTCATGTTGGGCATGCCCGTGTAATGGTGGTGTTTGATACCATTTATCGCTGGCTACAGACATCAGGTTATGCTGTGAGTTATGTTCGTAACTTTACAGATGTGGATGACAAAATTATTCAACGTGCGCAACTCGCAAATATAGATATTGATGAGCTTACGCAATCCATGATTGATGCATTTCACCGTGATATGGATGCTTTAGGTTGTCTACGCCCTACGTTAGAGCCTAGAGCAACCACACACATGCCTGAAATGATTGAAATGATTCAGGCTTTAATTGAAAAAGGCTTTGCTTATGTAGCTGATTCGGGTGATGTGTTGTATGCCGTGCGCCAGTTTGCTGAATATGGCAAACTATCGGGTAAAAATATTGATGAATTAGAATCAGGAAGCAGGGTTGATGTTGATCACCATAAACATGACCCACTTGATTTTGTATTGTGGAAACAAGCCAAAGCGGGTGAGCCTTCTTGGGATTCACCATGGGGCAAAGGTCGCCCTGGCTGGCATATTGAGTGTTCAGCCATGAGCTGCAAACATCTTGGGGCTACTTTTGATATTCATGGTGGTGGTATGGATTTGAAATTTCCACATCATGAAAATGAAATTGCACAAGCCAGAGCAGCAAACGGTGGTGACTTTGCTAAATATTGGCTGCATAACGGTTTTGTGAATATCAATGCAGAGAAGATGTCCAAGTCTTTGGGTAATTTCTTTACTATTGCAGAAGTTTTAGAGCAGTATGACCCAGAAGTGTTACGTATGTTTATTTTAAGCACACATTACCGCTCACCTCTGGATTATTCGGATGCTGCCTTAGATGTTGCTAAAGCTGGCTTGGATAGGCTTTATGAAAGCAAGCGTAAGTTGGTTGATGTGCAAGCTGGTGAATTGCCTCAAGCTTTTGTTGATGCCATGAATGATGATTTTAATACGGCAGAAGCCGTGGCAATATTATTTGAGACATGTCGAGCTTTGAATAAACAATATGATGAAAACCTTGCCGCTTCGTTTGTAGCGATGAGCCAAATGCTGAATATTCTTAACTATGAACCTGATGTCTGGTTTCAAGGTGCTGATGTTAATGCCACAGCAATTGAAACTTTGGTTTTGGCGCGTGATGAGGCTAAAAAAGCTAAGGATTATGGCAAAGCCGATGCCATTCGTGATGAGTTATTGGCTCAAGGTATTGTCTTGGAAGATAGTGCAGAAGGCACACGATGGAAAAAAGTCTAATAGTGTGTGTTTTAAGCGGGAAATATAGTGTTTTCCACGCTTAACCGTTATATTTTACGTTTATGGGCAATACCATTTATTGTCATATTCGTTTTAATTAATGCGATTTTTCTAATTCGCAAAGTCTCAATTTGGTTACCTATACTCGTAGAGCATGAAGCACCATTAGAGCTTACGCTTTCTTTATTTATATCTATGGTACCTATGGACTTGGTGCTGACTATACCCATTGCCTTCTTTTTTGCTCTCATCAAGTTAATTTTAGACTTACAAAGCAACAGTGAGTTGGATGCGATGTATGCAGGTGGTCGTTCTATTCTTAATATTTTAGCACCTGTACTCTGGATGGGAGTACTGCTTACCTTTGTCATGTTTTTACTTACTTTACAATTAGTGCCTATGGGCAAAGTCGTCTCATATAATATTTCAGCCAAGCTGAATGCATTAAATGCTGCGCCATCTTTTGAACCGCGGCGTTTTATCGATGATATTGATGATATGGTCTTATATTTTGATGGTAAAAATAGTGATGGCTCTTATGCAAACTTTATGTTGACGGATTCACGCAGTAAAACAGGTGAAGTGGTAACATATTTCTCAGAAAAGGCTGTGTTATCAAGGGTTGATGCAGGTTTAGTGGTTTCATTATATTCAGGTAGCCAGTTGATTGGTGAAAAAGACCAGTTACGTTCAGTCAAGTTTTCCAATTATGATATTGTTGTACCTTTAACGGAAAGAAAACGTTACCTGGAGCTTGGCGCAAATAAACCACCAGGTTATATGGATGCCATTTCATTATTCCACGCTTTAAGCTTGGATAAGGTAAGCCCTGCACATATTGCAAACTGGCATTTCCGTTGGGTATTGGCATTGTCGGTATTGGTACTCTTTTGCTACGCTGTTCCAATTAGTTTAAGAGCGAAACGCAGCAAACAGGGAGCGGTCTTTTTGTTTGCTAGCCTTGTGATGTGGGCAATTAATCAAGCTGAGATGATTGTGTTTAGGAAAACTGAGCTGGGCATACTTCCATGGTGGTCGCTGTGGGTGGTTCTCAGCATATTCATGGCAATAGGTCTTTGGTTGTTGTGGACGGTACAACAACGGGGTGTTATTTCGTTTAGGTTGCCTAAGCGTAGCTAGTTGGTTTCCTATAAATTGTACCGTTTATATTAAAGCATTAAATAATTCACTGCTCAAAATAGATTTGTTGTTATACTTTGCCCTTAATTATTTTTGGGGTCACCATGTTTGAAGAAGAAATCGAAAAACGACGTACATTTGGCATTATTTCACATCCTGATGCGGGTAAAACTACACTAACTGAAAAGTTGCTACTCTTTGGGGGTGCAATTCAAATGGCGGGTGCTGTGAAGTCGCGCAAAACGGATAGACATGCCACATCTGATTGGATGAAAATCGAGCAAGATCGTGGTATTTCTGTGGCTTCATCGGTGATGAAGTTTAATTATGCTGTGGATGGCAAAGAATACGAAATCAATTTGCTAGACACCCCAGGTCACCAAGATTTCTCTGAAGATACTTATCGTGTGCTCACTGCTGTGGACTCTGCCATGATGGTGATTGATTCGGGTAAAGGTGTGGAAGGGCAAACACTGAAATTGATGGAAGTTTGTCGTATGCGTAATACGCCGATTATTACTTTTATTAACAAGTTGGATAGAGAAGGTCTTGAGCCTTTAGATTTGTTGGCAGATATTGAAGAAAAATTACAAATTGAGTGTGCACCACTTTCATGGCCGATTGGTATGGGTAAAGCCTTTAAGGGTGTGTATAACCTGTATAAAAAAGAGCTTCACTTGTTTTTGGCGGGTTCTGAAGATGTGGCTGATGCGATTGCTATTGCTGATTTAAGCGACCCAAAACTGGATGAATTATTAGGTTCACAAGCCGATGAATTAAGAGAAGAAATTGAGTTGTTGGAGGGTGCTGCCAACCCTTTTGATTTGGATGAGTTCCTTAAAGGTTCACAAACACCTGTGTTTTTTGGCTCTGCCATCAATAATTTTGGTGTGCGTGAGTTATTAAATGCTTTTGTTGAGTTTGCACCGCATCCTGCAGGGCGTGAAGCTGTTGAACGCGTGGTTGAGCCCACAGAAAAAGATTTTTCAGCATTTTGTTTTAAAATTCAAGCCAATATGGATCCACAACATAGGGATAGAATTGCATTTTTCCGCATGTGTTCAGGTAAATTCACCAAGGGTATGACAGTTCGCCATCATCGGTTGGGCAAAGATATTAAAGTACCCAATGCTACGATTTTTATGGCGCAAGATAGGG
>JALWRX010000123.1 GCA_027080505.1 Ghiorsea sp. | reverse complement strand
CTGAAGGAACACGTAACTTTTTAATCAGTGGCAGTAGCTGCCATGGCAAATGCTGCCTTGTCTCATCACGAATAATCAATTCAAAACGAAAACGTCCTGATAAACGCTCCAAAGCACATGGCATAGGACCACTCACCTTCACTTCTTCCCAGCTTTGTAATGCTTTTGCAAATTGATTGGCTGCCACAATCGCTTTTTCATGGTAACCCGCAGAAAACACAACACGTACCCATCGGGCATAGGGCGGAAAATGTGTCAGTTGACGAAGCGTTAACTCTTCATCTAAAACGTCTTCTGCCTTACTTTCATCTAACCTTTCAAACCACGATGCATTAGGGCTCCATGTTTGCACCACCACTTTACCTGCTTGCTCGCCACGCCCAGTACGTCCAAACACTTGCGTCATTTGTTGCCACCAACGCTCTGATGCACGAAAGTCAGGTAAATTCATGCCCAAATCAGCATTAATCACACCAACCAAAGTCACATTAGGAAAATGATGCCCTTTGACCAACATTTGCGTGCCCAACAAACAATCAATATCACCTGCCTCAAACCCTGTTAATACCTGCGTCAAATCTTTGGGGCTACGAATCACATCACTATCAAACCTTGCCAATCTTAAATCAGGCAAGGCGGCTAACAAATCATCCTCCAAACGCTCTGTACCTGAACCCAAGGGCAAATAAGCCTGCTCACCACATTGGTCGCATGTTTGTTTCACCCGCTCTTTGTAATCACAAGTATGACAGCGCAACACCCCTTCTTTACGGTGCAACGTTAAACGCAAACTACACAAGCGACATTGTGGCACATAACCACAAGCCGTACATTGTAATGCTGGTGCATACCCTCTGCGATTAAGATACAACATAGCCTGTTCACCACGCGCAAAAGTTTCTTTAAGGCGTTGTAAAAGCTGTGGTGATAATACCGATGTTGAGCCACGCATATCGATGATTTCAGGCTGAATTTGCGTGTGTTGATGCACACGTTCCGTCAAACGAAAGCATGCCATTTTGCCTTCTTTCACTTGTCGCCAACTTTCCAAGCTGGGTGTTGCAGAGCCTAATACCATAGGAATCTTCAAGGCTTGTGCCAAGAGCAATGCCATGTCTCTTGCCGAATACATTACACCATCTTGTTGCTTAAATGATGTATCATGCTCCTCATCAATTACAATCATGCCAAGGTTATTTAAAGGCAGGAATAAAGCAGAACGTGTACCCAAAAGAACTTGCGTATTCTCTAAGCCATGCCGTACAGCAATTTTCTCACGTGATGTTAATCCTGAATGCCAAATTGAAACATATTCAAATCGTTCAGATAAGCGTTGTTTCCACATCGGTGTCAAACCAATTTCAGGTACCAAGATCAGCACCTGCTTACCTTGTGCAACCAGCTTTTCAGCAGTTTGCAGATAAACTTCAGTTTTCCCTGAACCTGTACGTCCAAACAATAAGGCTGGGTAAAACTGTTTATTTTCACAAAGTGCATCAACAGCTTGCTGTTGCGATACGCGTAATTGTAACCGCGTTTTTACACGCGTTGTATCATCAAGCGGTTTTTCCCACACTTCTTCAAGTGCCCCCTCTCGCACAGCCTGAAGCACCCGCCATTGCAAAGCACGTACTGCGCAGTGTTTCGCAATGCTTGCTAATGAAAGAGCTCGTTTACTGGTAAATGCTAAGGCTAAATCATCATCAATATGCAATAATAACTCACGATTTAAACACTTAAAACGCCGTTGTTTGTCCAACGCTGCCCATGCCAAGGCCAACTCATACATCTCCCCAGTAGTACGCAAGTAGTAATGACTTGCCCGCTCTAACCAACCCCAATAATCATGGCTATATAAACTTTTATCATCTAAACGGTCTAAAACTTGTTTTAAATCAGATGTTGTCTCTTGTTCATCCACTGATGTCATCACTTGCTCAACAACAGCAACCCGTTTGCTATGTCCAAAAGGCACAATAATGCGAATACCAACTTGCGGTTTACCTAAATCATCAGACCAAACATAATTAAAGCTTTGCCATAATGGTGCAAACACAATTGCCCGAATATAGGTACAGGCTTTCTCCTGTTGTAGCATGGTTACAGCAAACGTTTATCAGGGGTAAACTCAGGCACAAGCTGCTGTAATAATTGAATCAAGGCTGATACATCCCGATGAGCACAAGCCTCACGAATTTCCACTAAACGTTGCTGTACCTCATCCCAATCTACTTCACGAACATCGGATAACATAATTTTAGCATGTGTTGTTCCTTGTAGTGATTCGGCTTCGTGAAACAACTCTTCAAACAACTTCTCACCTGGTCGCAAACCCGTATAAATAATATCAATATCCTTATTGGGCACCAAGCCTGCCAAACGAATCATCTGTTCTGCCATATCTTTTATTTTTACAGGTTTCCCCATATCTAATACAAAAATTTCGCCACCTGAACCCATGGTTGCTGCTTGTAAAATCAAAGACACCGCCTCAGGAATGGTCATAAAGTAACGGGTAATATCTTTATGTGTGACCGTGACAGGTCCCCCACTTTCAATTTGTTTTTTAAATAAGGGTACTACGCTTCCTGCCGAGCCCAATACATTACCAAAACGTGTCGTAATAAAGGCAGTCTCGCAACGTTTATTTAAGTTTTGACAATAAATTTCTGCCATACGTTTGGTTGCACCCATGACATTGGCTGGGTTAACCGCTTTGTCAGTAGAGACTTGAATAAAATGTTCACAAGCACTCTCTGCCGCAAGGTCTGCAAGCATACAAGTTCCCAATACATTGGTTTTAATACCTTCTGCAGGGTTTGCTTCAACCAGCGGCACATGTTTATAAGCTGCTGCATTAAAAACAATATCGGGTTTGAAATTCGAGAAAATCCATTCCATACGTTCATGATCCCGAATATCACCTAAAACTGCCTTACAAGACTTATAATTTTCAGCACTTTGTAGTTCATTATCAATTTGATACAAGTTAAACTCAGCGTGATCAACCAAAATAAGCTTATCAGGATTAAACCTGAGTAGCTGACGACATAACTCCGAGCCTATAGAGCCACCTGCACCTGTAACCATCACCTGCTTACCTTGAATAAAACGAGCAACCACATCATCTTTCAAAGCTATTTCATCTCTGCCCAATAAATCTTCCAAACGGATATTACGTAAGCTCCCCACATTAAGATTCTGATGATCCAGTTCTTCTAAGCTAGGGACGGTTCTACACCTAACATGCAAGTCAGCACAATTTTTTACCATTGTTTGTAATACATCAGAATTGGCAGAAGGCATGGCAATGAATACTTCATCAACACTTAGCTCTGGAATTAACTTTGATAAGCTAGCAAGGTCACCTAAGACAGGAATACCACGAATATCACAGCCTTGTTTCTTTTTTTCATCATCAAGGAAACCAACAGGTATATATTTATCGGAATTTAAAATATCTCTAACCAATAATTCCCCTGCTTTTCCTGCGCCTAATATAAGCACACGTTTCCCAGCTACAGATGATAAACTTAATCGTCTATCTTTTACCCAACGATACAGTAACCGCATACCTGCTAAGCCACCCATCAATAAGATGGGATATAGGACAAGCGTTGAACGTGGCACACCTTCCAGCCTAATCCAGATGAATAAGATAAAATATGTAAATAAAGAGCCAAAAAGTACAGACTGCATGATTCGAGTTAAATCGGGTAAGGATGCAAAACGCCAAATTCCTCGATATAAACCAAAATACCAGTAGTTAAATGCCTGCACCAATAGTGCCACCCATAGCATATGCCACGCAGCTTCAATATGAGATTCTGGAATAGCACCAAAGTCAAAACGGAAAGAAAAAGCCAAAAAAATAGCCAATGAAACCCATAACATATCATGTATAAAAGCAAACCAACGGCTTTTCCAAATGTACAGCAAGTCTCTCACTCTTTCACCAACCTTATATTCAAATTAAAAAGGCGAGCTAGATAGCTCGCCTTTAACATTATGTAACCCTTAATAAAAAGGAAAGTTATTTATAAAAACCAATCATTTCTTCCAAAGATTTTACTTTAATTTTAGAAGCTTGACCTGCTGAACCAAATGCTTCAAAGCGAGCTTTACAGATGTCTTTCATAGCATCTTTAGCAGCTTTAAAGAACTTACGTGGGTCAAAGTTTGAAGGGTTTTCTTTCAAGTGCTTACGAATTGCACCAGTAGAAGCCATACGTAAATCAGTATCAATATTTACTTTACGAACACCAGATTTAATACCTTGAACAATCTCTTCAACAGGTACACCGTAAGTTTCACCCATGTCACCACCATATTCATTGATGATTTTCAACCAATCTTGAGGCACAGAAGATGAGCCGTGCATCACCAAATGCGTGTTAGGTAGAGCTGCATGAATTTCTTCAATGCGGTCGATACGTAATACTTCACCTGTAGGTGGCTTAGTGAACTTGTATGCACCATGCGAAGTTCCAATAGCAATAGCCAAAGCATCCACACCAGTTTGTTCAACAAAATCAACAGCTTCATCAACACTTGTTAATAGTTGATCCATATCCAAAGCACCATCAGCACCATGACCGTCTTCTTCGCCCATCATACCTGTTTCCAAAGAACCTAGGCAACCAAGCTCACCTTCAACCGATACACCACCAGCATGCGCCATTTCACATACTTTTTTAGTGACATCTACATTGTATTCAAATGAAGATGGTGTTTTCATATCAGCCATCAATGAGCCGTCCATCATCACTGATGTGAAACCAGACTGGATTGAACGCAAACATACTGCTGGCTCAGAGCCATGATCTTGGTGCATCACAACTGGAATGTGTGGATACATTTCCACTGCTGCATCAACCATATGACGTAAGAATGGTTCACCTGCATAGCTACGTGCGCCCGCAGAACCCTGCATGATGACAGGTGAATTCACCTCATTTGCAGCTTCCATGATTGCATGAACTTGCTCCATATTATTGACATTGAATGCTGGCATACCGTAATCGTTTTCAGCAGCGTGATCCAATAGTTGACGTAATGAAATTAATGCCATGTTGTACTCCTTTCCTTATTTAAAGTTTTCTTACTTATTTTAAACTAATAATTTTCATTGCATTGGTGCCACCAGACTCACCCATAGGTGTACCAAATGTCATGATGATTAACTCACCTTGACTTGCAATTTCTTCTTTAAGCATTTTTTCTTGAATATCCAAGGTAGCTTTAGGTGCATCTGTAGGACCATAGTCAATATCCATACGTAGTGGGGTAACATTTCTAAATAATGTTACACGACCTAGCGTACTGTCTTCAGAAGTGACTGCATAAATAGGCACATCACCCAAATGCCTAGACATATACAAAGCTGTATTGCCAGAGCGTGTAAATGAGGCAATCGCCTTAATAGGCATTTCTCTAGCTACTTCCATGGCTTGACGTGCAATACACTCATCCACCGAATGCGGAGGAAATCTAGGATCACGTGTTTGAGAAGAAGGCATCACACGCTGCTTCTCTGTTTCAATACAAGTTCTATGCATAGCCTGCACAGCCTCAACAGGGTAACTACCTGCTGCAGACTCACCAGACAACATCACAGCATCTGTACCATCAAGCACAGCATTCGCACAATCATTCACTTCCGCACGTGTAGGAATCGGATTCTCACACATGGACTCCATCATTTGTGTGGCAACAATCACTGGACAATTGTATTTTGGTGCCATACGTAGCATTTTCTTTTGCACTGGTGGCACGGCTGCATCACCAATTTCAACACCCAAGTCACCACGTGCAACCATCACTGCATCCGATGCTTCCATGATTGCTTTTAAGTTTTCATCAAGCACAGCTTCTGCACGCTCAACTTTTGCCACCATACCAGCATTTGAACCTTCAGCTTGTACCAAAGAACGCGCATACTCCATATCTTTACCATCACGTGGAAAAGAAATCGCAATATAATCCACACCAATAGCACACGCTGTTTTGATGTCTTCTTTATCTTTTTCTGTCAATGCATCAGCCGACAAACCACCGCCAGCACGATTAATACCTTTATTATTGGATAAAACACCACCAACAACTACAGTACAATGAATCTCTTGACCCACAACTTTATCAACATCCATCACCAAAAGACCATCGTTAAGCAATAAACGTGCACCTGGCTCAACATCAGTCACCAGCTCTTTATAAGTTAAACCTACGCGCTCATCATCACCATCATCCAAGCTCATAGCTGCATCAAGAATAAACTTTTGACCGACTTTAAGTATTGTTTTTCCTGTCTTAAACTTACCACAACGAATTTTAGGTCCTTGCATATCAGCAAGAATACCAACCACAACACCAAGTTTTTTAGCCGCTGCACGCACATTATCAGCACGCAATTGATGATCTTCAGGTGTACCATGTGAAAAATTCAAACGAACGACATTCACACCCGCCTCAATCATTTTCTCCAACATCTCTGGTGATTCAGAAGATGGACCTAGCGTTGCTACGATTTTTGTTCTACGAATATGTTCTGTCATTATTTTGCACGAGCCTCAAGCATTTCTACTGCTGGTAATTTTTTACCTTCTAAAAACTCTAAAAAAGCACCACCACCTGTTGAGATATAAGATACTTTGTCTGCAATATCGTATTTATCTACTGCTGCTAATGTGTCACCACCACCTGCGATAGAAAACGCATCGGACTCTGCAATAGCCAATGAAATTGCCTTAGTGCCATCGCCAAATTGGTCAAATTCAAACACACCCACAGGGCCATTCCATACCACTGTACCTGCATTTTTAATGATTTCAGCAAGCTCTGCTGCTGAATCAGGACCAATATCAAAAATCATGTCATCATCAAGTGTTTCATCTACACTTTTTAGTGTAGCTTCGGCAGTTGGCGAAAACTCTTTGGCACAAACAACATCTGTAGGCACAGGAATAGAACCACCGTTGGCTTCTGCATTTGCTGTTAATTTTTTGCAAGTATCCACCAAGTCAGCTTCATATAATGATTTACCAACGGGCTTTCCTGCTGCTGCAATAAATGTATTGGCGATACCACCACCGACAACCAACTGATCCACAATTTTAGACAGCGATTCAAGAACAGTTAGCTTCGTAGAAACTTTGGAGCCGCCCACAATCGCAACCATAGGACGCGCTGGGTTATCCAATGCTTTACCCAATGCTTCAAGTTCACCCGCAAGCAAAGGTCCTGCACATGCTGTTGGTGCGAATTGACCTGCACCATGGGTTGAGGCTTGTGCACGGTGTGCTGTACCAAAAGCATCCATCACATAAACATCACACAAAGCTGCGTATTGCTTAGAAAGCGTTTCATCATTTTTCTTTTCTCCAACGTTGAAGCGCACATTTTCAAGAAGCACAACTTCGCCTTCACCAACTTCAACATCAGTTCCCACATAGTCTGTAACCAATCGAACATCTTGACCCAAAAGACCTGACATATGTGCAGCAACAGGTGCTAGCGAAAACTCAGAAGCGGGCTCACCTTCTGTAGGGCGACCTAGGTGAGACATTACCATTACTTTTGCGCCTGCTTTAATACAGTGCTCTAAAGTTGGTAATGACGCACGAATACGCTTATCCGATGTAACTTTACCATCAGCAATCGGCACATTTAAATCCTGGCGAATCAGAACGCGTTTACCTGCTAAGTCTAGGTCGGTCATTTTGATAACAGACATGTTTACTCCTCTTTGAACTACCTTATTTTATAAGAAACGTTTGTTTTTGGTTACTCTAGCAAACAAACAAAAACAAACGTAGGGCTAAGACCAAAGTCAAAGCCCTACTTATAAGTTTACTTCGCGACGTGCTCAGCCAACCTAAGCATATTACATGTATATCCATATTCGTTATCGTACCAAGATACGACTTTCACGAAAGTGTCATCCAATGCAATGCCAGCACCAGCATCAAAGATTGATGATGCACTGATTCCACGGAAATCAGATGATACAACCATCTCATCCGTGTATTGAAGCGTACCTTGAAGTGAACCTTCAGAAGCTTCTTTCATAGCTGCACAAATATCTTCATAAGAAGCTGATTTATCCAATTCACAAGTCAAATCAACAACTGATACATCAACTGAAGGGATACGGAAAGCCATACCTGTCAGTTTTCCGTTCAATTCAGGAAGTACAACACCTACTGCTTTAGCTGCACCTGTTGAAGATGGAATGATATTTTCAAACACTGCACGACCACCGCGCCAATCTTTCATTGATGGGCCATCCACAGTTTTTTGTGTTGCAGTTGCCGCATGTACAGTAGTCATCAAACCACGTTTTAGACCCCAGTTATCATTGATAACTTTAGCCATAGGTGCCAAGCAGTTAGTGGTGCAAGATGCTGCTGAGATAATAGATTCACCATTGTAGTCGTTATGGTTTACACCATAAACAAACATTGGGCCGCCATCTTTACATGGGGCTGATTGAACCACTTTTTTAGCACCTGCTTTAAGGTGTGCTTCACAACTTTCTTGAGTCAGGAAAAAACCTGTACTATCAATCACTAAGTCCGCACCAATTTCATCCCATTTCAGGTTTGCAGGATCACGCTCAGCTGAAAGACGGATTTTTTTGCCGTCTACTGTAAAAGATGTGTCATCTACGGCCGTCACTTCGCCATCAAAACGACCGTGAGCCGTGTCATACTTAAGCATATAAGCTAAGTAATCGTTGTCTAACAAGTCATTGATGCCTACAACTTCCAAATTTGGAAAGTCTTTTTTAATTGCACGGAACACCATGCGGCCAATACGGCCAAATCCATTAATACCAACTTTAATTGTCATACCTCTCTCCTCTCTCTCTCTTTTATAATAATTTTAAGCGACTTCGTCGATAGCAGCTTTGACTGCATCTACGGTAAAGCCAAACATTTTGAACAACTCATCTGCTGGTGCTGACTCACCAAAGGTATCAATACCAATGACTTTACCATTCAAACCAACATATTTTGCCCAGAAACCTGTTACACCAGCTTCAACAGCAACACGTGCTGTAACCGATGCAGGCAATACAGATTCTTTATACGCATCATCCTGCTCATCAAATACATTCGTTGATGGTATAGAAACCACACGAACATTTTTATTTGATGCCGCTGCTGCATCCATAGCCAAACCAACTTCAGAACCCGTGGCAATCACAATCACTTCAGGTGTGCCGTCAGAGTCTTTAAGGATATAACCACCACGCTCAATTAACTTAATTTGCTCTGCATCACGTGCTTGATGAGGTAAGTTTTGGCGCGAAAGAATTAAAGAAGTTGGGCGCGTAGTATTTTTCACAGCCACTTTCCAAGCCACTGCAGTTTCAACCGCATCACATGGCCGCCATACATCCATATTAGGAATCATACGCAAAGTTGCAGTTTGCTCTACAGGTTGATGTGTAGGACCATCTTCACCCAAACCAATAGAGTCATGTGTAAATACTTCGATATGCCCTTGTTTCATTAATGCAGCCATACGCAATGCATTACGAGCATATTCAGAGAACATCAAGAATGTTGCACCATAAGGTACAAAGCCACCATGCAATGCAATACCATTAATCATTGCAGCCATACCAAACTCACGCACACCATAGTTCACATAGTTACCATCAGCATGATTAATCACAGGTTTAGCACCAGACCATAAAGTTAAATTAGAACCTGCAAGGTCGGCAGAACCACCCAAGAATTCAGGGGTTACTTTTGCTAATGCTTCAATCGCATTTTGTGATGCTTTACGTGAAGCAATGGTATCACCCTTAGCTGCTACTTCTGCAATATATGCATCCACAGTAGATTCCCAGTTTGCAGCTAAATCACCATTGATACGACGGGTAAACTCAGCAGCCTCTTCTGGGTATTCTGCAGCGTATGCAGCAAATGCTTTATCCCATTCAGCTTCAGCAGCTTGACCTGCTTCTTTATTATCCCAGCCTTCATATACATCTGCAGGGATTTCAAATGGTGCAGCATCCCAGTTGAGTTCTTTACGAACCAATGCAATTTCTTCATCACCTAAAGCCGCACCATGACAATCATGTGTTCCTGCTTTGTTTGGAGAACCAAAGCCAATAATGGTTTTACAGCAAATCATCGTTGGCTTACCTGTTTCAGCTTTTGCTGTTTCTATCGCTTGTTTAATTTCATCCGCATCGTGACCATCAACGTCACGAATCACTTGCCAGCCATACGCCTCAAAGCGTTTTGGTGTATCATCAGTGAACCAGCCTTCAACTTCACCATCAATAGAAATACCATTATCATCCCAAAATGCAATAAGCTTACCAAGCCCAAGTGTTCCTGCCAAAGAGCATGCTTCATGAGAAATGCCTTCCATCAAACAACCATCACCCAAGAACACATAAGTATTATGGTCAACAATGGTGTGACCTGGTTTATTGAACTGTGCTGCTAAAGTTTTTTCAGCCAATGCCATACCCACACCATTGGTAATACCTTGTCCTAATGGCCCTGTTGTTGTTTCAACACCTGGTGCATAACCATATTCAGGATGACCTGGCGTACGCGAATGCAATTGACGAAATTGCTTTAAATCATCAATGGAAAGGTCATAACCTGTAAGGTGCAATAATGAGTAAATCAACATAGAACCGTGACCATTGGAAAGAATAAAGCGATCGCGGTCAGCCCATTTCGGGTTGGTTGGATTGTGCTTCATATAGTCATTCCAAAGCACTTCCGCGATATCTGCCATACCCATTGGAGCACCAGGGTGACCCGAATTGGCTTTTTGTACTGCATCCATGGCTAATGCACGAACAGCATTAGCTAAGTGTCTACGATTATTACTCATATTTACCTCTTACTTTTTATATTAAAACAATTAAAACAGAACTTTTAGATGTGCAAAGTCGTTTGCACACGACGAACATTGCCTACAGAGCCCGAAAGAACGACAGTGTCTGTTATCATATACTTACCATCAACATCAGTGCCTGTTTTTACATGATCAACGTATTCACCACTGGTCAAACCTGTGGCAATAAACATGCAGTCATCGGAGGTTACCAATTCATCACGTGTTAAATAACGCTCAGTATCAATACCTTCCTTTTTACACAATTCAATTTCAAAATCTTTTTGTGGAGCCATGCGACCAAACATCTCTGCACCCATAGCACGGGCTGCACATGCTGTTACAATCCCTTCAGGTGTACCGCCAATGCCAAACAAAGCATCAGAACCCATATTTAATACAGCTTGGATTGCACCATTCACATCACCATCTGTCGCAAGCCTAACTTTTGCGCCACATGCGTAAATTTCTTTAATTAATTCTGCGTGGCGTGGTTTGTCCAATACAAATACTGTAATTTCTTTAACATCTTTTTGTAATGCTTTTGCCAATTGGTTTAAACGAACTTCAACCGATGCCGTTGGGTCAATTTTGCCACGCGCTGCTTTTGGATACACCTGTTTTTCCATATAAAAACATGAACCTGGACGGAACATGGAACCCGCAGGCGCTGCTGCAAGTGTTACAATAGAACCTGCTGCATCACGGGCGAATAAGTTTGTTCCTTCAATTGGGTCAACTGCAATATCAACACCAATACCTTCTCCAGTACCAACTTCTTCATCGTCATACAATGCAGGTGCTTCATCCTTAGCACCTTCACCAATGACAATCACACCTTTCATGTTGACTTGGTTGATGCGTTCACGCATCGCATCAACGGCAAGCCCATCACCTTCATCTTTTTGACCCGAGCCAACATAAGGTGCACAAGCACGCGCTGCCGCCTCACAAACTTCTACCAAATCAATCTTTAGATCTGCAACCGTGGACATTCGTCCTCCCCAAATAACTTATATAATACAGTGTGTTCCCTTCGCACAAAAGTGCTTGGGATGCGCACTATAGCGTCAATCAATTAAAAAATCGACCCTTGAAAGGGCTATATTTTAGTATCTTCATACACCAAAAATTCACCCCATGTACTCTCTTAATAACTTAAACAATAATTTCGCAGACTTAGGTGGCTTATTTTTACTTACCTCTTTATTTGCATTTCTTATCAATTGCCGAAGATACTGCACATCAACGCTTGGGTATTCAGCCACAAATGCTGTCAAAGCAGAGCCCCCCTCAGACAACAGCCTATCTCTCCAACGCTCAATGCGATGAAACTCTAAGTTTACCGTTGTTTTTACCTGCTCAATATTCTCAACCTTAGCCAAAGCAGCATGCAAATCAGTATCACGCAGGTATTTTGCAACCAGCTTAAACTGACGTTTCTTTGCAGTTTTTTGCGGCATATCTATTAAAGTTTGCAAGGCATCAATCACATGCTCTGGCAGAGCAATATCGTGCCATTGTTGTTCTGATAATGATTCCAGCTTCTTAGCTAAATCTAAAAAAGCTTGGGCTTCACGCTTCTGCTCTGATTTATTCGGACGCTCATATTCAGGTTTATCTTCAAAAACATCTATCATATTAGCAAGAAATTGTAGCGTGAGAAAAGAAGAAGTCTTGTTTTTCGACACAAGGATCACATCAATGCATAAAAAAAGCCCCTTAGGGGATACCTAAGAGGCTTTAGTAATGGCGGAGCGGACGGGACTCGAACCCGCGACCTCCGGCGTGACAGGCCGGCATTCTAACCAACTGAACTACCGCTCCATGGTGGGCGCTGCAGGACTCGAACCTGCGGCCACCGCCTTGTAAGGGCGGTGCTCTACCAACTGAGCTAAGCGCCCGCTTTTTAAGGGTGTTCCCACAAAAAGTGGGCGAACATTAACGCTACAATTTCACATTGCAAGCGTTTATTTTAGCCTTACTTCACAGCGTCTTTAAGACCTTTACCAGCTTTAAATTTAGGTGCTTTAGAAGCTGCAACTTGGATCGGCTCACCAGTACGAGGATTACGCGCTGTACGTGCCGCACGTTCTGTTACAGAAAACGTACCAAACCCTACCAAGCTTACACTATCACCTGCAGATAAAGCACCAGTAATGCCACTTAATACTGCATCTACTGCTGCGCCAGCATCAGCTTTACTCAAGCCTGCTGATTCAGCTACGTGATTAATCAATTCTACTTTTTTCATTTTTACCCTCCAAGATTTAAAAATACGCTGCGAACTAAAACAGTATGCTTATATATCGTCAACGATTTTTTATTTTTATGTGACTAATGTGCCGTAGGCCCATCTTCGTTTAAGTATATACCAGTAACCATACCAGGCGCAAATTCTGTCGATAGTTTCATGGCTTCTGGCAATCTCACCAAGGCATGCTCCAACACATCATCCATATTCTCTGCAAAATGTATTTTTATAGAATCTTTAACATTATCAGGTACTTCCTTCAAATCTTTTCTGTTTTCTTCAGGAATAATAGCTGTTGTTAATCCACCACGGTGCGCTGCAAGCAGCTTCTCTTTGAGCCCGCCAATAGGCAAACTTTTGCCCCGCAAGGTAATCTCACCTGTCATGCAAACCTCTCTACGCACAGGTATGCCCGTTAGGGCTGACACCAAAGATGTTGCCATGGCCAAACCAGCCGAAGGCCCATCTTTTGGGATAGCACCTTCTGGAACATGCACATGAATATCTACTTTTTGATGAAAGTCTGGCTTTAAGCCTAACAAGGCGGCACGAGAACGAACATACGTTAATGCTGCTTGCACAGATTCTTGCATTACATCACCAAGCTGACCTGTTACCGTCAATTTACCTTTACCTGGTGTTAATGCGGTCTCAATTTGTAGAAGCTCACCACCAACCTCTGTCCATGCAAGCCCTGTCACTACACCGACTTCATCTTTAGCTTCAGCCAAACCAAAGCGATATGGTTTAACACCTAGTATATCTTCTAAGTTTTCCACTGAAATAGCTTTAGTTTGTTTGTTTTTCGACACCACAATTTGCCGTGCAATTTTGCGACAAACTTTAGCTAAAACACGCTCAAGCCCACGTACACCAGCTTCTCTAGTGTAATAACGAATAATCTCACGAATCACTTCATCACTTAACAAAACCTGCTCAGTCTTTAAGCCATGGTTTTTGACTTGTTTAGGCAATAGATATTTCTTAGCAATAGCCAACTTCTCATCTTCTGTATAACCAGAAATACGGATAATTTCCATTCTATCCAACAAAGGAGCTGGAATGTTCATACTATTGGATGTTGTAATAAACATCACATCCGATAAGTCGTAATCCACTTCCAAGTAATGATCATTAAACGTATTGTTTTGCTCAGGATCTAACACTTCCAATAAAGCTGCAGAAGGGTCACCCCTAAAATCTGCGCCCATTTTATCAATCTCATCCAACAAAATAAGCGGGTTTTTGGTACCTGCTTTTTTCATGGACTTGATAACTTTGCCTGGCATTGAACCAATATATGTGCGTCTATGACCTCGAATTTCAGCTTCGTCACGCACGCCACCCAAACTCATCCGTACAAACTCACGGCGTGTTGCCCGCGCAATCGACTTGGCAAGCGATGTTTTACCTACCCCTGGAGGCCCAACAAAACAAAGGATAGGTCCCTTCATTTTTTTCACCAATTGCAACACAGCCAAATGCTCTAAGATACGCTCTTTAACCTTTTCCAAACCAAAGTGATCCGCATCCAATACAGCTTCTGCTGCTGCTAAATCTTTGCGTACTCTTGAACGTTTTTTCCATGGTAAATCAACCAGCCAATCCAAATATCCCCGCAATACTGTGGCTTCAGAGCTGGTTTGCGGCATCATTTTTAAACGTTTTAATTCAGTTATAGCTTTTTCTTTAGCTTCTTTACTTAGACCAATGGTTTCAATTTTATGTTCAATTTCATCCAAATCAGATTGAGCATCATCTTCACCCAATTCTTTTTGGATTGCCTTCATTTGCTCAGACAAATAATATTCGCGTTGGCTTTTTTCCATTTGCCGCTTGACTCGAGAGCGCACACGTTTGTCCACCTGCAACATATCCATCTCTTCTTCCATAATGGCAAATAGCTTTTCAAGACGTTCAATCACCGAAGTCATTTCCAGCAGAGCTTGTTTCTCTGCAACTTTTAAGTTCAAGTGAGAAGCAATGGTATCAGCCAATCTATCCACATCATCAACAGCAGTGATAGAAACCAAAACTTCAGGCGCAATTTTTTTATTAAGCTTTGCATACAATTCAAATTGGTTGATAACAGTGCGAGCCACTTGCTCTTGTTCACGCTCATCTTCATTGGCTTCAGGCAGTACTTCATAACGTGCTCGCAAACAAACATCTTCTGTTAAATCATGAACACGAACACGAGCCTGCCCTTCAACCAAGACTTTTACAGTTCCATCAGGCAACTTCAGCATTTGTAAAATATTGCCTAAAGTTCCAACCTGAAACAATGCATCCAAGTTTGGCGCATCATCTTCTGGGTTTTTCTGGGCTAATAATACAATACTTTTACCAGCACTCATCACTTCTTCAAGTGCTGCGACCGACTTTTCGCGACCCACAAATAAAGGAACAATCATGTGGGGAAACATGACAATATCACGCAACGGCAACACGGGCAGTGTTGTCATATTATCTCCAGATTCATTCGATTGAGAAACATCTACTTCAGCCAATGGGCACCTCTTTTTCATGACATTAAGACGCGAGCTCGCACGCCACAGAATATTATTGATAATGTTTTATAGAGCCAGTTTCAAGCCCTAAAACGAAAAAAGCCTCGAATTACGAGGCTTTAAAAATCAAAGTGATGAATAACTAAGCAACTTCTATATTTTTTTGTTTTTTCTTATAAACCAATTCTGGCTCAGCTTTGCCTTCAACAACATCAGCTGTAATCTTACATGCTTCAACATTATCCATGGTTGGCACATCATACATCACATCCAACATCACCGATTCCATAATTGCGCGCAAACCACGTGCGCCTGTTTTACGCAAAATAGCTTTATCGGCAATGGCATCCAATGCATCCTTGGTAAACTCCAAATCCACATTATCATATTTCAATAATGCTTGATATTGCTTCACCAATGCATTTTTAGGCTCTGTTAAAATTTCTAACAAAGCAGTTTTGTCCAACTCAGTCAGCGTTGCAATAGCAGGTAAGCGACCAACCAACTCAGGAATCAAACCAAACTTGATTAAATCTTCAGGTTCAACACCTTTTAAACGTTCGCCAATATCAATATCATCTTCAGCATCAACAGTGGCACCAAAGCCAATCGAACGCGTCTTACCACGGGCTTCAATAATTTTCTCAAGCCCTGCAAATGCACCACCCAAAATAAACAGGATATTGCTTGTATCAACTTGCGTAAACTCTTGCTGTGGATTTTTACGCCCACCTTGCGGTGAAACTGATGCAATCGTACCTTCGATTAATTTCAATAGTGCCTGCTGCACACCTTCACCCGATACATCACGTGTAATGGATGGCGAGTCAGATTTTCTGGCCAACTTATCTACTTCATCAATATAGATAATGCCACGCTGTGCTTTTTCCACATCACCATCGGCTGCTTGTAGCAGTTTTACAACAATATTATCGACATCTTCACCCACATAACCTGCTTCGGTTAATGTAGTCGCATCTGCAATAATAAAAGGAACATCAAAAATACGCGCCAAAGTTTGTGCTAATAATGTTTTACCACAACCTGTAGGCCCTAAAAGCAAAACATTACTTTTGGAAATTTCCACATCACTACTTTCATTGTGTTTCATACGTTTATAGTGGTTATAGACAGCCACTGATAATAAACGTTTAGGGTTTTCTTGCCCAATCACATAACCATCTAAAAACTCTTTGATTTCTTTTGGCTTGGGTAAACCTTTGCTGGCTGATGAAGTTTCACTGTCTTTTTCATCCGACATTTCTTCAATCATGATGTCATTACAAAGTTCTATGCATTCATCACAAATAAATACAGTTGGTCCTGCAATGAGTTTTTTCACATCATGCTGGCTTTTTCCACAAAAAGAACAGAATAACGTTGAATCACCATTAGAAGAAGCTGTCATATTTAGCCCTCGCTTACCCCTGAAGTAGGTACATCGTCTCTAGAGGTTAACACTTTATCGACGATACCATACTCACAAGCAGCCTCTGCTGACAAGAAATAATCGCGCTCCACATCTTCAGCCAACTTCTTCAAAGGCTGACCTGTATGTTTAGCCATCATACGATTCAAATCATCTTTCAACTTCAAAATCTCTTTGGCATGAATCTCAATATCCGTTGCCTGCCCTTGGAAACCACCCAAAGGTTGGTGAATCATAATGCGTGCATTAGGCAAAGCATAACGTTTGCCTGGTGCACCTGCGGCTAACAAGTGTGCACCCATAGATGCGGCTTGCCCAACACACAATGTAGATACATCACAACGAATATATTGCATAGTATCATAAATCGCCATACCTGCTGTTACCACACCACCAGGACTATTAATATAGAGATAAATATCTTTATCAGGACCTTCAGATTCCAAAAAAAGCAACTGTGCTGTAATCAGATTTGCCATATTATCTTCAACTTGACCATTTAAGAAAATAATACGCTCTTTTAACAATCTTGAAAAAATATCGTATGAACGTTCACCGCGAGCTGTTTGCTCGACAACCATAGGCACTAAACTCATGACTGATCCTGTTCAGCTTGCCATGCTGCCAAGGTCTTCTTAACCTTTTTGGTTTTGGCTTGTGAGACAACATAATCAATACATTTTTGTTCTAACAAACGATCTTTTAAAGCACCCATTTGTTCTTGGTTATCACGAATGTATTTTGCATAATCATCACGCATATTTTCAGGGTATGCCATCACCATTTCATCAACACCAGCATCGATTTCTTCATCACTTAGTGTAATATCGAAATCTTTACGCACATTTTGTAATAATACAGACAATTTTAAGCCACGCTCTGAACGCTCACGCACTTCTTTACGGAAAGCTTCGTCTGCCAACATTTCTTCACTGGCTTCCATACCTTGTTGCTTCATGTTTTGTATAACACGGGCAGTTGTTGCTTTCATATCTTCAGCAATCAAGCCCTCTGGCAAAGTCATTGGATGAGCTTCCAACAATGCTTTAAGTGCCGAGTCATGCGTTGCACCTTTTCCAGCATTAACTGCTTCTTTTTCCAAGCCCTCACGAATATCTTTAAGCATAGCTTCTGCATCTGCAAAGTTCAAAAGCTCAGCCAACTCTGCATCATCTTTGGCAGCAACAGCCGCACCAACACTTTTCACTGTTGTTTCAAAACGCGCCTCTTTTCCTGCCAAGTTCGGTGCTTGATAATCTTCTGGGAAAGTAACGTTAATCGTACATGTATCACCAGCTTTCTTACCAATCAACTGATCTTCAAAGCCTGGAATAAAGCGACCTTCACCCAGCACAAGAGCAACATCTTCACCTTTACCACCTTCAAAAGCTTCATCAGCAATAAAACCTTCAAAATCAATATGCAATTGGTCACCAGTCTCAGCAGCGCGGTCATCTGTGATTTCATATTTCACTTGAGATTTGTATAAACGCTCAAGCACACCTTTCACATCTTCATCGTCAACCGTTACTTCTGTTTCTTCGATGCTCAATTTGGATAAATCAGTCAAGGTAACTTCAGGCCAAGTATCAACTTTTAGTGTAAATACAAACTGGTCATCAGGTTGAACCTTTGGCAATGAAAGCTCAGGTTGAAGCGCAGGTGTTAAGCCTGATGATTCAATGGCTGCCACATAGTGCTGTTGTAAAAGTTGAGAAACGGTATCTTCATGAATCTTAGGGCCAAACTGTTTATCAATCACATGACCTGGTGTTTTACCTTGGCGAAAACCTGGTAATTTCACTTGGCTCATCAATTTCTTTCTTTCTGCGGCATACACCTTATCATATTCTGACTTGGGTAAACTAACCTCTACTTCATGCTCATTTTCACCAAGTTTTTTGACTTCAGTTTGAATCATTTAAGCCTCCGAAAGGAATATTAAGTATGTACAAAAAATCAATGCGCCCCAGTTATGGAGCGCATTGACGTGTATGGTACGAGAGGAGGGAGTCGAACCCTCACGCCGTAAGACACTGGAACCTAAATCCAGCGCGTCTACCAGTTCCGCCACCCTCGCATATGTAACCTGCCAAGCATCATTCCATCGGCAAGGTGGCGCATTATGCCATGTCAATTTTCCAAATCAACATTTTATCATAGCTATCTGATAAGCTTCTCATATGCCTTGCTTATCAATCACATTTATAATGAACAAGCAGCTCTTCACTGCTTCCACTCAAACACATCAACTACATTTCTGTTAGTCGCGTATAAAAAGCAACATAAAAATACACTTTCCCATCTGCTACTACAGAATGTAACATCTCAGGAGGTATATTTGCGGTTTCACCTACACCAACTCGAATACCATCATGTCCTTCTGGGCTATACAAAAGCTTACCTTCCAATACATGAATCTTACCCCATGTGCCCAACTTGGTGGTATGGTTTTTCAGTAAACCTTTGGGGATGGTATCTTGCGTAAATTCAGGCGTTCGCTTGTATTCACTTAACCCTTCAGGGAATTCCAAAGCATCACAGCGGACACAATTTAGCATTGCACCAAGCTTGCTACTTCTCCCCTCTTCTGAATCTGACCAGGGCCTATTAAAAAAGGGTGGCTCATGGCGAACATGCTGACCATGAAAACAATCCAAGTCTGCCACCCAATCTTCTTTTTCATCTTGATGATAACCTACAATCTTTCGTTCCATAACGATATTATTAGATTCTCATTACTTTAGAATATCAATAACTCGGCTGCGGTAAGATGTATGACATGCCATGCAAGCGCTTAACATTTGTGATTGTTTGGCAATCACTGTTTTCATATCGTTAGCTTTGGCAGCTTTTTCAATATCCAATGCAAGGTGATGCACTTTTTCATCTTTAGCCTTAAAACCTTTCATCTCAGAGCGCAGGCTTCCCATCAGTTTCATTTTTGTACCTAGGGATGGTTCATCATGAAAAGCAATGCCATGTGCGGCAACTGCCACAGTATCCAAATCTTCTTTCAAAATCGCTTCATCAACGGCTGCATAATCCATACCCAACTGTTGCATAATCGCTTTGAGCGAGCCTTCTTCGGCTGTGATGCTTGTATTGCGCGCACCTGCATGTTTTACCTTGGGTTTATCTACAGAGGTTGAGCACATCATATCAAAGCGCTTTTTATGGCTTTGATAGCGCTGCATATCACCCTTGGCTTTAAAGCGTTTCATGGCTGACTTCCAGTGATGGCAAGGTGGTGAAAATGTCTCATCGTGAATATAAGCTGCAATTTTGCGCACATCCGCTTCTTCAAAACCCATATCAGGCATCAAACCCAATACTTCCACAGGCTCTTTTAGTATTGCTTTATCTTTAGAAGGGTGTGTTGCAAATGCAGTAACCCGCTGAACAAAAGAAGTCTTATCCTTGGTTGCCATCTTATATTTCATTTGCACAACAAACATGGGTGGCGCTTGCGCAGGCTCAAGCTCTGCATTATGGCAAACCAAACAATTTTCTTGGAACAGTTTTTTGCCTTCTGCGAAGGACTTATCCGCCGCTTGCGCTTGTGAAACCATGGCAACACTTGCTACAGCCAACATCAAAATCTTTTTCATATCTTTCTCCTATTTTTGTAATTTCACATACATCCATGAAGCAATCATTAAGAGAGGCCTTTAAAATGTATATTCTATTTCCGTATAAACCCTATCGTTGTTTGCAAACTGACCAAAGAAGTCGGTGGCATCGCCTGCAAACAGGTCTAGACCCAAACGCCCAACCACAGCATCACTAAACTCATACGATACTTTCGGGCGAATCATGGAGCTACCATCCGACCAACTTAGCAAAACAATCATTTCAGGTTTTAACTTATCATTCATATAATCAGTGGATACAATCAAACTGACAAAACCTGAGTCTTGTTTTTCTAACACTGTGTTATCCCAATCTTGCAAATGACGGATAAAAAGTTGGGAGCTATAACGCCAATTATTAGCTGTATAATCTAAACCAACCGCAGCATTCCACGTGGTTGTGCTTTGAGGCGCAATAGATGTGGTGATGATTTCATTAAAATTGATTGCTGTTTCAGCTCGCAGCACCATCGCACCAAACGCATTGGACAATGAACCACCCACCGTAGTCATACGTTGATAAACTGGGGTTAAGGTGAGCAAACCTGGGCTCATACTTTTCTGAATCGCAGGTGTATCTTTCCAGCCATCAAAAAGATTTAAGGACACATCCCAGCCATCCAAATTACTGCGCCATGCCAAGCCGTATTCAGCATCAGAGAAACCAAAGCTTGGTTCATTACCTTGCACCACATTGAGGTTTACCCCAGCTGGTGGTGTTGGCATTCTATAAGCCCAACGTGAACCACGCGGCGCAAACTCGGCTGTCTTGGCGTCAGGAATAAACAAAAACTCAAATTCATGTTCACTATCACCCAAATACGCATAATAATTCAAACGAATCGCCGCCACACCCATACGCGAATCAAGAAAATCATCCAATAAAAATTCCTGCATATTCAATGGGTTTACAATATCTAGAAGGCGCAAACCATCGGTTTTACCCCAGACAATTTGCTGCTGCCCAATGCGCAAATCATAATCATCTGCCGCATACAAAAAGTATGCTTCTTTGACCTCTGCATAAGTGCGATAATAATCTTGAATAGCCGGTGTATAATCTGTGGTATTGCTAGACTCAATGTCCGTCGCCGCATCATACCAAGTTAAGAAACGACTGCGAAACTCCCACCTGTCACTCAAAATAGCTTCTGGTTTCAAGTCCAAACGGTTTTGCATTTTATCCAGACGCTTTTCGCCTGAAATAAAATAAGCCGTTTCATTTTTCACAGCACCGTGGACTGTTAACTCCACAGCTGAGGCATGGCTTGCACACAACACCCCCGCCATTGCCAAGATAGCTACATACCTCATACTTTAATTTTATCCTTACCCAAACCGAGCAATACAGGGAATAAATAAACCGTTGCGGCATAACAAATAATCATGGTTGCAGCAATCAATGCGCCCAGTTTCATTTGTGGGTACAAGTTTGCAGATAGCAACACCAAGAAACCACCCACCACGACAATGGTATTGAATAGAATCGCATGCCCCACGCTGTGGTTGGTATTAATCACACTTTCTTCATACGAATGATTTGCCACACTTTCTTCATGGTATCTGTGCAAATAATGAATCGCAAAATCCACACCTATCCCCAGCGCCATAGAGCCTGTAAGGGCTGTTGCTAAGTCTAATGGGATACCCAAGTTGCCCATGGTTCCGTAGTTTACAGTGACTGCCAGCGTGACTGGAATCATAGCAACCACGGCAATCAGCAAGCGCTTGAACATCACCAAACACAATAAGAATATCGCAAATATGGATAAGGCTAGTGAAGTAATTTGCCCGTCGATAATCATCTTGGCTAAAGCATCCAAGGTATAACCTGTACCTGCCCAGTCCACCTTATACCCTTCTGATGCAGGAAACCAAACATCTGTTTTATTCCTTAGCTTGGTCAGCAAACTTGCAACCGCATCTGTACTGTCCGTTTTCATATTGATGCGCACATGCGCTTTGCGATAGTCGCTGGTCATAAAGGTTTCAAAATCATCGGGTGCACCCGAGAATGAGTAAAGCAATAGATATTGCGCTGCCAAATCAGAAGAATCAGGTACACGATAATAATCAGGATTATCTTCATTCAGCGCCTTATTCATCACCATCAAAAATTCAGCAATGGATGATGTATCACCCACCACAGGGTCTTTCTCAATTTCTGTTTGCAGTTCCACAATCTTTTGTAAAAATGCAGGTTCAAGCAGTCCGTTTTCTTTGCCTGTATCAATCATAACATCCAAACTGGTTGTGCCTGAGAAATGTTGGTTAAGCACCGTATCCGCATGGCGAACAGGGTCATTCGGTTTGAATTGCGCCACCATAGATGCATCCACCTTAATTAAGGATAAACCATACAATGAAACCGCAACCAAGATTGCAAACATCACCATAATACGTTTTGGATATTCGATAATCACTTTGCTTGTCCAATCCACATAATCGGTAAACATTGGCTTTTTATCGGCATGCCCATTTTTTTCAGGCAACAGCATCAATGCAGCAGGAAACAACAGCAGGGTGATCACCAAAGCATAAGCCACACCCAAAGCTGCAAACATACCAAATTCTTGAATCGGTGGTAAATCAGAGGTAAGCATGGATAAAAAGCCCACAGCCGTGGTCACCGAAGTCATCACCATAGGTTTCCAAAGCTCATGCATCACTTCAATAATACGCTCTTTTCTATGTGAATATTTAGAAAAATGAGCCAACAATCGCTCTCGGCTCAAAAAGTGAACAGCATCAGCAATACCAATCGCCATAATCAAAATCGGCAGCATGGTGGTGATGGTATAAATATTATAGCCCAAAGCCGCCATGGTTCCTACTGTCCACACTTCTGCAATTAAAACAGTCAGCAGTGGTAAAACCACGCCTCTAGGTGAACGGAAGGATACATATAAAAGCAAGATCAGCAGCGCAATAATAATAGGCTGCATACGTTTCATTTCTTGCGGCATATACACACCAAACACACCTTCAATCACAGGACGACCCGAAATGAAAAACTTTTCTCCGCCACCGCGTGCTTCAAGTTCATCCACTTTATTTTTTACCAAGTCATAAATTTCAGCATAAGTTTCCCGCGCATTAGGCTGGGGACGCACAGCTAAAATCGTGCCCACGCCATCAGCAGAGACAATCACATCCTCATAAATACCAAACTCACGCATGCGTTGTTTCAAATGCTCAATCTCTTCCTTGGTTTTGGGGACACCATCCATAAAGGGCTGCACATCCAACCCAGAAGCCGAGCCTTGAATATCTTTAATCGTGGCCAGTGATAATAAATCATTCAATGAAAGTGTACGCAATAAAGGTTGCTCACCCATCCAATCGGTCAACTCTTGCACCAAGCTCAGGGTATGCTCATTATAAATACCCTTCTCTTCATTAAGTATGCCAACAATCACCAAGTCACTACTGCCAAATGTATCATCCAATACTTGTTTGTTGATGTATGCATCGCTGTGTTTGGGTAGCATAGCATCCACATCCGTTTCAATATGGATAGAGCGCATGGCATTTAACGATACCGCCGTAAGTACAAACAACATCACCAGCACAGACTTCGGATGTTCAAGTATCCAAGTAAATAATTTATTCATAATGTTATCCCTTATTTGCCGCGATAGCCACGTTTAATCATACGTTCTGTGAACATACGGTCAGAAAGACCTGTGTTGTATTGATGACCAGAGAATGTAAGTTCTGTTTTGTGATGGGTTTGAACATTATTCATCACACCACCCATGGCCGTCCAAATACCGTCAACCTGCTTAATATCTGTGGATACCAAGTGTTTTAACTCTTTACCTTTTCTATCCCAGAAATCGACTTTGATGTACATATCAATATCTTTACGCACATAATAGCGCACTTTGGAATAGCCCAAGTCTTTCTTCAAATCACTTGTTTTAGGCTCGGCATCCACCACCCAAACATCCGCACCATCCACTGTATCTGAACCCACCAATGTCCAGTTATAATCACTAAGTTCGGGGGTTTGTTTAATATCTTCGAATGTAAAATCCGTGCCCATGAAATAATCGCCACGGTCAGAAGAAGAAATACGACGCACTTTTTTCAAAGCGGGCAAATATAACCATTGGTCATCATCTTTAGCTTCATCAGCATAATCCCAAGTCAGCATGGCTGTATCACGCACATTGGCTGGTGATAAAAAATAAGTTACCGACTTACTATCCAAACCATAATCCTTACGAAACGAAATCATTTCGCGCTCACGCACATTGCCACGCTTATCAATCAGCCGTTGCGTCATTTTTTGAATCAAATCATCACCATCATCGCGCGCTTCCACCAGCTTCATCACTTCCAAACCTGTTGTTGGCTCACTGGCATAGAGCGGCGACACCACCATGGTCAACGCAGCCAAAGCCGATAAAATTACCTTCTTCATACTCATACATCTCTCCTTTTATGAAACACTTTATATGCTAGAAATAGAATGACAGACCATACTGCTGTGCGTAGAACCATTGCACCCACTGTGCGAGACTCATACGGTATCTCAACAATCAGAATACTCAGCCCTAATGCTAAAAATACTGCTACAATCCCCAGTAAGATGGCAGCAGCCAACCACAAGGACCATGTTTTTTCCATCCAGAAAGCAATGCCTGCAATGATATAGAAGAAGCCAGAGATAAAATTAAACCAAAGTACAAATGGCACATAATCACCTGCGGCAATTCGTGCCTCCTCACTCCAAAACAATACCGCACCGCCCGACTTAATCGTGAGCAAGCCGAATACAACTGCAACAAACCCAATAACAATTCTAACCACACCGCACCTTTTCTTATGCTTATCATTCATACCTTTTACTCCTTAAAACACATTTAAATCACCTTAAATCCATCAATGTTGCTGCCAGCTTTTTCAGTACTTGAATGGTGACAGCCTTGTCATCATCGGATACACCTTGAACAAGCTCATTTTGGAAGCCTGAAGCCATAGGAAACGCTGTTTCTAGCATCGCATATCCTTCATCCGTCAATTTTATATTCATGCACCTTCTATCATCTGGATTCACCACTCTGGCGACCAAACCTTTCTTTACCAACCCATCAATGCGCCGTGTAATGGTTGTTTTGTCACGCATCATTAATTCAATAATTCTTGCTTGCGTAACCATTCCTTCATTCATTAAGCGCACTAGAATTGCAAAATCTTGAGCAGCGATATTTAAACCAGCTTTCGCAAAACGCTTTTCAATTTCTTCAGTCATCAAATATGACACCCGATTAATATAAAATCCCAAAACTTGCTCTAACTTAAAATCTTTTAGTCCATCCATAATACTCTCCTCAAGGTCGAACCTTAAATCATTTAGTTTCAATATGCAACTATCTTATCATGCAACAGTTTTGCCACCTACTTTTAGCAATCCACTCCTTTATTATTTTAACATCTGTTCATCCATGACAAAAGCATAGAAATTGATTATGATGCGCCCCCTTTCAAAAATTGATGTAAAAAGTGAAACATTTTTCTTATTGGAGCCGCTGATGACGCAAATGCCGAAAAAGCAAGGATTATACAACGCACAACACGAGCATGACGCATGCGGTGTTGGTTTTGTTGCCCACATTAAAAACCAAAAAAGTCATAATATTGTTGAAAAAGGCTTAGAAATCTTGCTCCGTTTAACCCATCGCGGTGCAGCAGGCGCAGACCCTAGAGAAGGTGATGGCGCAGGTATTTTGATTCAAATCCCTGATGATTTTTTCCAAGCCGTTGCACCAGACTCTGATATTACATTACCTGCTGCAGGTGAATATGGCGTAGGTATGATTTTCTTGCCGCAAGATGATGCGCATCGTGCTGCTTGCGAAAAAATCATTGAAGATACTATCGCAGCAGAGGGTCAAACTGTACTTGGCTGGCGTGATGTACCCGTAGATGCTGTACGTGCTGATTTACCAGAAAGTGTATTAGCATGTGAGCCTGTTACACGTCAAATCTTTGTAGGAAAGGGTAGTAACTGCGCTGATCAGCAAGCATTTGAGCGCAAATTATTTGTTATTCGTAAAATCTTTGAAAACCAAATTGCTGATAAAGCTTTTGATGACAAAGCCAAGTTTTATGTAAACTCATTATCTTCGCGCACGATTGTATATAAAGGTATGTTCTTATCACATCAAGTCGGTGCATATTTTACCGACTTATCCGATGCCCGCATGAAATCAGCACTCGCATTGGTGCATCAACGTTTCTCCACCAACACATTCCCATCTTGGGAATTGGCGCATCCTTTCCGCATGGTCGCTCACAATGGTGAAATCAATACAGTTCGCGGTAATATCAACTGGATGAATGCACGCCGTCATTCCATGAAATCCAAATATTTGGGTGATGATTTGGATAAAGTATGGCCTTTAATTCCTGAAAACCAATCGGATACTGCGTGTTTTGACAATGCATTAGAATTATTGGTCATGGGTGGTTACTCGCTCACCCACGCTGCCATGCTACTTATTCCTGAAGCATGGTCTGGCAATAACTTGATGGATGAAAAACGCAAAGCATTTTATGAGCATCATGCAGCATTGATGGAGCCATGGGATGGCCCTGCTGCTGTTGCATTTACCGATGGTATTCAAATCGGCGCAACATTGGACAGAAATGGACTACGTCCTGCACGTTACTTGATTACCGATGATGATTTGGTGGTGATGGCATCTGAAATGGGTGTTTTGGATATCCCAGAAGAAAAAATCATCAAAAAATGGCGTTTGCAACCAGGTAAAATGTTCCTGATTGACTTGGAAGAAGGCTGCATTATTGATGATTCCGACATCAAAGATGCCCTAGCACTTGAACGTGACTACAAAAAAATATTGGCTGAAACCCAAATTCAAATTGAAGATTTGGATGTAGATGTTGAAGTCAAACAGCCTCAACATAATGACTTATTAAATAAACAACAAGCATTTGGTTACACTAAAGAAAACCTCAAGTTTTTGATGGCACCGATGGCAATCACTGGTATGGAAGCCACTGGCTCCATGGGTAATGACACGCCACATGCAGTGTTATCCAATCGCGCTAAACCATTGTATAATTATTTCCGTCAATTGTTTGCCCAAGTCACCAACCCACCCATTGACCCTATTCGTGAAGAAATGGTGATGAGCTTAACATCTTTCATTGGCCCCAACCCCAATTTGCTTGGCTTGGATGATGAAGAGCCAACCCTACGTTTGGAAGTGCATCAACCAATTTTGACCAATCAAGACTTGGAAAAAGTTCGCAATATTCATGAAGCCACCCAAGGTAAGTTCCGCTCATTGACTTTATCTATGTGTTACCCAGCAGACTCTGGTGCTGCGGGCATGGGTGTTGCCATTGAAAGTTTATGTAAACAAGCTGAACGCGCTGTATTGGATAAATTCAATATCATCATCTTGAGTGACCGTGATATGGATGAACAACATATCCCTATCCCTGCATTATTAGCCACATCAGCTGTACACCAACACTTGATTGCCAAAGGTTTACGTGTGGAAACAGGACTTGTGGTTGAAACAGGTTCTGCTCGTGAAGTGCAACATTTTGCAACGCTTGCTGGTTTTGGTGCAGAAGCTGTTAACCCGTATTTAGCATTTGAAACATTGATTGATATGCATAGCCGTGGGCACTTGCCTAGTGATATTGCTGTCTCAGATATTGAGCCGCGCTTTATCAAAGCTGTGGGCAAAGGTTTGTACAAAGTGATGTCCAAAATGGGTATTTCTACATACCAATCGTATTGTGGTGCACAAATCTTTGAAGCCTTTGGTTTATCTTCAGAGTTTGTCGATAAATATTTCAAAGGCACAGCCACCCAAATTGAAGGCGTTGGTCTTGATGAAATTGCAAAAGAAGCTGTGATGCGTCATCAACTTGCCTATGGCAACTCTATGATTCATAAGAAGATGCTTGATGTAGGCGGTGAATACGAATGGCGTGTACGCGGTGAACAACATGCACTTACGCCTGAAACCATTGCCAAACTACAGCATGCTATCCGCACCAACAACTATGACTTATACAAAGAGTTTGCCGATATTATTAACAACCAAAAAGGTCGTTTAATCACCTTACGCAGCTTGTTTAAATTCAAAAAAGGCAACAGTATTCCTTTAAGTGAAGTTGAACCTGCAACCAATATCGTCAAACGTTTTGCCACAGGTGCGATGTCCTTTGGTTCGATTTCACATGAAGCGCACAGCACATTAGCCATTGCTATGAACCGTTTGGGTGGCAAGTCCAACACGGGCGAAGGTGGTGAAGAGGTAGAGCGTTTTACACCATTAGCCAATGGCGATTCCATGCGCTCTGCGATTAAGCAAGTGGCATCAGGTCGTTTTGGTGTGACTGCTGAATATTTGGCGAATGCAGACCAAATTCAAATTAAAATGGCACAAGGCGCAAAACCAGGTGAAGGTGGGCAGTTGCCTGGACATAAAGTGGATAATCGTATTGGTAAAGTACGCCACTCTACACCAGGTGTGGGTTTGATTTCCCCACCACCCCACCATGATATTTATTCCATTGAAGATTTAGCACAATTGATTTTCGATCTTAAAAACACCAATACCAATGCTGATATTTCCGTGAAATTGGTATCTGAAATTGGTGTGGGCACAGTGGCTGCTGGTGTGGTTAAAGCACATGCCGACCATGTGGTGATTGCAGGTCACGATGGTGGCACGGGCGCATCACCTATGACATCCATTAAATACGCAGGTTCTGCATGGGAAGTCGGACTAGCTGAAACCCAACAAACATTATTGTTGAATCGCTTGCGTAGCCGCACACGTTTGCAAGCTGATGGTCAAATGCGCACAGGACGTGATGTTGCCATTGCCGCATTATTGGGTGCTGATGAAGTTGCATTTGGTACCATTGCATTGATTGCCGAAGGCTGTGTCATGATGCGTAAGTGTCACTTAAACACCTGCCCTGTTGGTGTGGCAACACAAGACGCTGAGCTTCGCAAAAAGTTTGTTGGTAAACCTGAAGATGTGGTCAACTATTTCATGTATGTAGCTGAAGAAACCCGTGAAATCATGGCTGAATTAGGCTTTAAAACCTTTGATGAAATGGTTGGTCGTGTGGACATGTTGGATACGGATGATGCCGTGCGTCATTGGAAATCAGAAGGCATTGATTTATCACCTATTTTCCACCAAGTGGAATCTTCGGACAATAAATCACATAGCCAAAGCCAAGACCATGGCTTAAATACTTTAATTGATAACAAACTTATTGCTGAAGCACAACCTGCTTTGGAAAACAAAACACCAGTAGTAATCAATACTGATATTTGCAATGTTGACCGTAGCTTTGGCACCATGCTTTCAGGCAAGGTTGCCAAGAAATATGGTCATGCTGGTTTGCCAGAAGATACGATTGTTATCAATGCTAAAGGTACTGCTGGTCAATCGCTGGGTGCTTGGCTTGCACGTGGTGTATTCATTAATCTTGTCGGTATTGGTAATGATTACGTCGGTAAAGGTTTATCAGGAGGTCGTATTACCATTCGCCCACCTGAAGAAACACCTATCAAAGCGGAAGAAAACAGTATTGTAGGTAATACGGTATTGTTTGGTGCTGTAGATGGTGAAGCTTATTTTAATGGTATTGCTGGTGAACGTTTTGCTGTGCGCAACTCGGGCGCTGTTGCCGTTGTTGAAGGCGTAGGCGACCACGGTTGCGAGTACATGACAGGTGGTACGGTTGTTATTCTTGGTGAAACAGGTCGCAACTTTGCTGCAGGTATGTCTGGTGGTATGGCATATGTGTTTGATGCATCAGGTGAATTTGAACAACGCTGTAATATGGCACAAGTTAGCCTTGAGCCTGTATTGTCTGAAGATACAGCTTTAGAAAACAACTACCATTTGGGTGGCGACTTGGAAACCCACGGCAAAGT
Source organism: Ghiorsea sp. (assembly GCA_027080505.1). Lineage (GTDB taxonomy): Bacteria > Pseudomonadota > Zetaproteobacteria > Mariprofundales > Mariprofundaceae > Ghiorsea. The sequence goes on along the minus strand of JALWRX010000123.1, from coordinate 74,055 downwards.
AGATATTCGCCATAGCTTAAGCCAAAATGATGAGAAGATTTTACATCAACTTATCGTACGCCATGTGCATTATACCAACTCTGCACGCGGTAAAGAAATCTTAGACAATTGGGACGCTTCATTAGAAAAGTTTGTTAAAGTTATTCCTGTGGACTACAAACGTGCGCTTGCTGAGCGCGAAGCAGAGCAAAAAACCAAACAAGCAAAGGAGTCAGCTCATGGGTAAGCCAACAGGTTTCAAAGAATTTGAACGTCAAAACCTGACTTATGCACCCGTTGCAGAACGTGTGACGCATTTTAAAGAATTTTCAAAACTGCCAAGTGAAGATGTTTTAAACACCCAAGCTGCACGCTGCATGGATTGCGGTATTCCGTTTTGTCATAATGGTTGCCCTGTGAATAATATTATTCCTGATTGGAATGACTTGGTTTACCACGGTCTTTGGCAAGAAGCATTGGATACCTTGCATTCCACCAACAATTTCCCTGAATTTACAGGACGTATTTGCCCTGCCCCTTGTGAAGAAGCTTGTACGGTCAATTTGATTGGTGATGCAGTGACCATCAAAAACATTGAGCTTGCCATTGTTGAGAAAGGTTTTGAAAAAGGCTGGATTCAACCTGAACCTGCCGAAGAAAAAACAGGTAAAAAGGTTGCCATCATAGGCTCTGGCCCTGCGGGTTTGGCTTGTGCGCAACAATTGGCGCGAGTTGGTCATGATGTGGTAGTATTTGAGAAAGAAAATCGCATTGGTGGTTTGATGCGGTATGGTATTCCAAACTTCAAATTTGATAAGGCAGTGATTGACCGCCGTATGCAGCAAATGCAAGCTGAAGGCGTAGAATTTCGTGTAAACCAACATATTGGTGTGGATATTCCCGCCAAATCATTGCTCAGTGAATATAATGCAGTGGTACTCACTGGCGGCTCTGAAAAACCACGTGACTTACCCATTGAAGGACGCGATTTACAAGGCATTCATTTTGCCATGGAGTTGTTAACCAAACAAACCAAACGTGTATTGGGTGATGATATTCCTGAAGATGAATTTATTTCTACCAAAGGTCAGCATGTGGTGGTGATTGGTGGCGGTGATACAGGTTCAGATTGTATTGGTACAGCCAATAGGCACGGTGCAGCATCCATTACTCAACTTGAAATCATGCCTGCACCACCTGAAGAACCCAATAAACTCATCACTTGGCCCGATTGGCCTCTAAAAATGCGCACCTCTACTTCGCAAGAAGAAGGTTGCGAGCGTGATTTTTCTGTGACAACCAAACGCTTTATTGGCGAAAATGGCAAAGTCACTGGCATTGTTTGTGCAAGAGTAGAATGGTCGCAAGATGAAAGTGGACAATGGAAAATGACGGAAATTGAAGGCTCAGAGTTCACACTCAAAGCAGATAAAGTTTTCTTAGCCATGGGTTTTGTTCATCCAGTGCATGAAGGTATGCTTGATGAGCTTGCTGTGGAAAAAGATGCGCGTGGTAATGTGGCTGCCAATACGGATGATTATAAAACCAGCCTAGACAAAGTATTTTCCGCGGGTGATATGCGCCGTGGTCAATCCTTGGTAGTTTGGGCAATTCGTGAAGGTAGGCAAGCTGCACGCAGCGTGGATGAATTCCTGATGGGCTCAACAGGCCTTCCCCGCTAACATAACCTTTCAGGGGCTGCAATCGCAGCCCTTTTTTTGTTGTAACATAAAGATAAAAGCTCTGCTTTTGACATCAGCAACTATTCACCCCATCATCAGCCTATGATACGCAGTAGAAAGAAATATTCTTTTACCTATGTACTTTAAATATATAGGCACCCCTCCTGCAATTAGAATTGCTATGAAGACTGCATACATAATTCTAACTTTCTTTACTTTTATCCATACTGCCTGTTCTGCAGAGGAAGAATGGCGCATTAAATCTATTAAAATAAATTATGCTGTAACAGTTCCATTTCTCATGCCAATTAGCACAGAAATCGAGTTTAATGGTGGTCACATTGCAAAAACAAACATCATTGAATTTAAACCTATAGCTTTTATTAAATCAAAAACTGACGTGATGTTTATTATTTATACGGGAAGAACATGTACAGAATGTGATATGCACACATCTATATATGTGAATGCAGTTTCTGATAAACAGTATAGTAGCAAATCAAGATATGGTTATCCTGGTAAATTAATGTACTACTTTGATGGTTCTTTAATTGAAAATTCCAGAATGTTTTATGGTGAATGCACGAAAAAAGAAGAACCAACAATTATTTGGTACAGTCAGTATCTTGGCGATGATGATAAATGGCATAAGGCCGTATATGATATAGACTTCAAAGGTGATAAAGTTATTAAAAGTCCTAAGAACATTTCTTACTCAACATTATCAAAAACGGAAGAGTTAGTTAAAAATAGAAAATGTACTGAAGTAGAAGGGCGGGAAAGCTCTAGTGAACCATAAACGCAAGAATGGAGACACTCCACTTAATGATTTGTTTTTGCTATACCCTTAAAACCGCTGCACCCAGGTATCCACACACGCGGCAATTTCACCATACACCCGTCTAAAGGTTTCCTCTGACCTGCCCATAGGGTCATCAATAACTTTCCCGCCGCAAGGCTGGGATAACATCATCACCTTACCCACGTGTTCTGGTCTTTTTTGCATCAAATGCTGCCGTTGCTCTGGCTCCATCACCAATACCAAGGCTGCCCTGTCCATATCTGGGGCTAGCAAAGCGTTCGACATATGCGTACTCATATCCACACCAAACTCTAAGCCCACTTTTAAGCCTTTTTCAGGCACTTTTTTGCCCTGCATCATCAAAAGACCACGGCTAAATACTTCGCCGTATTTCCCCTCTTCTTCAAGGCGTTTACGCATATAAAACTCAGCAAATGGACTACGGCACACATTGCCGGCACAAACCATCATGATTGGTGTTGGTAAAAACATATTATTCTTCTCTCCATAAAGTTTGTCCGCCACTTTCTTTGGCTATCCGTTGCATCAAGCCTTGATGTCTTACCATGTCTTCTTCACGAATTTTTACCGCTGGACGGCGCATCAATGCCGCAGTTTCGCTTTGCTCTGTTCTTTGACGCTGTGCTGAAGGCAATTGCACATATTCAGATGCAGGCTTGACACCTGTATCCATGCCCAAAGAAAACTGCTTGCCACCTGTCATCGCAAGGTACACTTCACCCAACAACTCAGAGTCTAATAGTGCCCCGTGTAGCTCCCTATGCCCACGTTCAATCTCAAACCTATCACACAAGGCATCCAAATTGTTTCTTTGGCGTGGAAACTGCTTCTTTGCCATTTCCAACGTATCAATCACAGGTACATCATGAATATTCGGCATACCACATGCCTCAAGCTCATACATAATAAACCCCAAATCAAAAGGCGCATTATGGATGACCAATGTACCACCCTCTATAAAATCCAGAAAGTCTTGCGCAATTTCCGAGAAACTAGGTTCATCCTTCACCCTTGCATCATCAATACCATGAATACGCACCACTTCTGCAGGTATTTTCCGACCAGGGTTGATATACTTATGAAACGTACGGGTTTGCTGCATATCCCTATTGCACACTTCCACTGCACCAATTTCTACCATGCGATCACCTTGCTGAGGTGAAAGTCCTGTAGTTTCTGTGTCCAACATAATTAAACGCATATTACTTCTCTCCAAACCAACGGCTAGGCAATGAAAATAAAGTTTCCAACAATCCAGACTGCGGCAAACCTGCATCTTCAGGCTTTAGTTCATCCACTGCCGCATCGGAAGCTGGCCCATGAATATGGTATACTTTACGCAAGAAACTTTTATCTTCCCCTGCCAGAACATGACCTAAAAGAGGTATGTTACCGACAATAGCCTCAATATTTTGCCATGGTCTTGCAATCAATAAAATATCCAAATCACCCGTATCCAAGTTAACTTTTCCTGTGCCACCAGCATCCAATGCTGATGATGTTAATGCCAATTGCCTGATATCTAACTCTTCAGCATTAAAATCGGCTTCAATTTGCAATTTATCGTAAAATAAACCTTTACCCACAATATCACCCCGCTGAAATACCAAGTATTTAGGCAAATCAACTAAACTTATCGCTGCCAAAAGGTGGGTCAATGTACCACCTTCCATAATACGTCCGTCATCAATGCGTAAACGTAGGCTTCCTTTCATGCCTCGCCACCAAGGTTCACCTTGCTTAAACTCTCCACCCCCCAAAAACAATGACTGCATGTCACCTTCTTTAAACAGCTGATCCAGCTCTGCCTGTTTCATCAGAGTACCAAACTTGCCCGATAACAGCGCCAAACCTTGCCAAGCAAACACATCATCGGGCTTAGGTTTCACCGAACCTGATATCATCACATGCTGATCAGAACCATCTGCTTCCAAATAATGCAAATCAATTTTACCATGTTCCAACATAGTAAATGAAGCTTGAATATTTTGCAGATGTGATGCGCCAATGTCTGCTGAGGCTGCACTAAATGTGCCCGTGCTTTGCCTATTTGAATTAAACTGGAATTGAACATTTTTCAGTTTACTTTTATCCCAAATAAATGTCTTTGCCTGTGCAAACACTTGCCATGGGCGTGATGGTGTATCTACTGTCTCGGGGTTTTCCACCAAATATGGTTGCATGAGCTTTTTATTCATCAAGGTAGCATTAGCTTCAATACCCCATGATAATTTTGCATCCAAGGGTATAAGCAAACGCATTTTTCCATCAAATAATGCGGTTTGAATATGCGTAAAATTAAAATCTAGCTTATCTTGTGTAATCGTTAATGCACCATCAAGATTAAAGCCTTTCTGTTTCACTTGCATGTGTTGCATATGTATAGGCAACAAGCCCGTAGATGTTGGTTTACCTTTTAAGTTTAAATACAGCTTATTGGCTTTAGGTTTGGCAAAGCCAGCAAAACTTTTCCAAGTGTTTTTCTCAAAATCAATAGCTGCCTTCCATTGTTGGTCTTGGTAATCAAGTACAAATGTTGTTTCACCCTGTGGCTGAATAATTGGCAATGAAAAGTCACTGGTCAGATTGGCTAAAGGTGCAAAACCTGTCATCGACAAGTTATCCAAAGCCCATGCTTGTTGTTTATTGAGGAACATACTCAGTTTACCATCAAACCAAGGGGTGCTGACTTGCATATTATTCAAGTCCAAACCGCGATTATAATCCCAAACTGCCATGCCTGATTTCACTTCCAAAGCAATACCCTTGGGTTTAAGCACCCACGCTTTGCCCTCAGGATGAAAATGAACAACAGTTTTTTCTGGTTCCACTTTGTTGGCATACCAAAGCATTTGCACCTCTGCCTTGGCGGGTGCTTCACCCCAATGTAGCTCTTGGGCTGATATTGGGGATAGCCATGTATGTAGTTTGCCTACATCAGCAATACCTTTTGCATCAATTTCCATCAACAATGTTTTCCAAGTGATTTGGTAATCTCCCGACACCAAACCTATACCACCATTTAAGTCTGCTTGATGGATATCAGCATGTAACCCTCGTTCATCAACTTCAACATCAGCCTTCACTTCGTACAAATAATCATCTGCCAAACCTAAAGCAATATCCGCACCTGATACTTGCGTGTTCACATGGTATGTCATATTGCTAAACTGAGCCCCAGCCAAACCTAAAACCAAAGGTTTCGACCATGGTAAATCTAAGGTGCCATGAGCATTTTCAACCCTGCCATGCTGCATAGCACTCAACCAATCATGCCAATGCTCACCCCCTAACATCCACAACCAAGACCAAAGCTTAGGCATGGTGGTCGCAGCATCAGAAACTTGTAAATGTAAATTGTCATTTTCCCATGTTAGTTGTGCATTAGCAAAACTATCCTTAGCTTTCCATTGCAATGTTTTTGCATGAAATGTATGCAAGGATAAGCCTTCACCTTGCTGTAAAAACACATCACCCTGCCCTGAAAAATATTCAAAAGGCACTCGCAAGTGCACTTCATCCACCGCAATCAAACCTTGATCGCCTTGGATATCTACATCCCATTGCCATGTAAGCTTGCCCTGTTTTTGTAATTTAAAATGTACGGCAGATAAACCTTGTGTATAAGCTAACCAAGATGTCGGAAAGCTAGAAAAATCTTCAATGTTTATGCGTACTAATCGAGGTAAGTAATCTTGATCCATAACAAGATGCACAAAAAAACCTTTGGCTTGTACCAACACATCCTGTGCAAAAGGTTTCATGTATAAGTTTGCATCATGCAATATTTGTTTCTCTTGCTTATATGTCCACGAAATATCCATATTCTTAAGCATAAGTTGTATATTTAAAGGCTTAGAATCATGTTTGCTTTTTATATCCAAATTAAGCCCTGCATGACCGTCTTGAATGATAATTTCAGGTGCTAAACTTCCCAAAAAAATATCAAATAAATCATAAGAAACCTGAACCTTTGCTTCTTTAACCACAAAAGATGGTGCAACAATATAAACTTGCCCTATATCAAGTACTGGACCTGTATCCCAGGTCAAATGCAGTTGGTTTATATCCACCTGCTGAGCATGTAATGTTGATTCAAGTCTAGATTCAATATATGGCTTAAAATCATCAATATTCGGTGGAAAAATAAAAAATAGAACGAAAGACAACAGGGCAAACAATACCAACATCAAAATAATGCGGCAGCCCCGTATAAAGCAAACATTTAACATTTTGATTCAAAAAAACCTGATAAAAAAAGCGTATGACCTAACCCTTGGCTTTAAGTTTATCAATTTTCTGCTGTAGTGTTGCCATCAACCCATCAATTTTTTTCTTTTTGATAATCGACTTAAAATCTTTACGAAACGTGGTAATCATACTCACACCTTCGACTTTAATATCATAGACTTGCCAGCCTGTAGGTGTCTGGTGCAAACGATACTCCATAGGTATAGTTTTAGTATCATCAATCACAGCACCTTTCACCCGAGCTTTATCTTTTTTGAACTCAGCATCTTCAAAAACGACCTTTTGTCCGTGGTAACCTGCCAACTGATTACCATAGGAATACTCTAACACTTGGCGAAACAATTCTGTAAACTCAGCTTGTTTTTCAGGTGTCATCTTTTTCCAAGGTTTACCTACACTACGCCTCGACATTTCACGATAGTCAAATTTACCTGCTACTACCTTACGAATACTTTCCCTGTCTTCATCAGTAATCTTATCTTTATCTGTACGTGCCTCTAGCACATCAATAATCGACTGAACCGTTGATGCAACAACAGCTTTAGGGTCATCTTCATTGGCTAAACCCAAAGTAGGCATGTAACAAGCCATCACCAATACCAACATCATCCTTTTCATGGATATTCTCATTTTGCATCTCCACTAAAAATATATTTACTAATTAAATCTTCAATATTAATGGCTGATTCTGTGTCTTCAAACTCATCACCTTCTGCCAAGTAGTCTTCTTCTGAGCCTTGATTGACACGTACAAATTTCTCACCAATCAAGCCTTTAGTACGAATTGAAACCGTAGCATCAGAAGCAATCAATACACCATCTTTAATGTTCAATACCATTTCTGCTTCCTCATTATCTTTCAGTGTTACTGAAACCACTTGCCCAATAGGTACACCCGCAAGCATTACATCGCTACCTTTTCGTACGCCTCCGGCATCATCAAATACAGCAACAAGTTTATAACCATTGCTACTTAAGCCGCCAACACCACCCAGTTCCATGGCAAGCCAAGCTATACTTATCACACCGACAAGTACAAAAACACCAACAACCATTTCAATTTTTTTGTATCCACTCATACCCTATAACTCCTAAAGATAAAACGATGTAATAATATAATCGAGAATCAACACCATTACAGAACACAACATCACAGCTTGTGTGGTTGCTTTTGCCACACCTTCAGTGGTCGCTGTAGCGCGTTGCCCCATATATGTACAAATAATCCCAACCAATAAACCAAAATAAACCGACTTAGTAAAACCCGCTTGGATATCATTCAGGGCAACCTTATCGATGGTCTCACCAATATACACACCACCGTTCACACCCAGCATATCCACCCCAATCACATAACCTGCAAACAAGCCCACTGCATCAAAAATAGCCACTAATAAAGGAAGTGATATAGCGCAAGCAATAATGCGCGTCAGCATAACTCTTGATTGCGGGTTCACTGCCATCATTTCTAATGCATCCATTTGTTCTGTCACCCGCATAATACCAATCTCAGCCGTAATACTTGAGCCTGCTCTGCCTACAAACATTAATGCAGCCAACACAGGGCCTAGCTCCCGAATCAAAGATAGTGCCACCCAAGGGCCTAGCAATGCTTCTGTTCCCACCTTGACTAGCATATGATAACCTTGAAGTGCCAACACCATGCCTGTAAATGCACCCGTAATTACAATAATAATCAATGAGCCCACGCCCACAGCATACATCTGCATGACAAAATGTTTACCCTGCCAAGGTCGTGCAAAAAACAAACGCAATGTTGTGATACCAAATATTGTAGCATCACCAAGCTTGGCAATAGCTTGCAATGTATTGCGACCAACTTGACCCACCATATTCATCATTGCTTGCATTATGACATCCTCACACAACCTGGTTTATGCAACAGGTCATCAATATAGGCTGTTTGGCTACGTGAAAAAGGAATCGGACCATTGGGTTCACCTTTAATAAACTGTTGAACTCTTGGGTCTTCGCTCTGCTTGATACTTTCTGGATTACCTTCTGCAATCACCTTACCTTGCCATAACAAAATCACATGATCAGCAATATCTAACCCAGCTTGCACATCATGAGTAACTACCACAGATGTCATACGTGTTTTGGCTGTTGTTTCGTGAATCAAGGAACTTACTACACCTGCAGAAATCGGATCCAAACCTGATGTAGGTTCATCAAAAAAGACAACCTGAGGATCCATCACCAACGCTCGTGCAAATGCCACACGTTTTGCCATACCGCCAGAAAGCTGTGAAGGCATCATACGTTCAAAACCACGCAGCCCGACTTGTTCTAGTTTCATGGTCACCATGGTCTGAATCACGCTTTCATCTAAATCAGTATGTTCATGTAAGGGGAATGCTACGTTTTCATACACATCCAAAGAGTTTAACAATGCAGAGTATTGAAATACCATACCCACACGCATACGCAATTCATACAAGCGTTTCCTGCTCACTTTTGCCAAATCTTCACCCGCAAACATAATTGAACCTGCTGTAGGCTTATCTAAACCCGCCAAAAGTCGTAACAATGTGGTTTTACCCGAGCCTGAACCACCCATAATCACTGTTACTTTCTTCTTTTCGATGTGCAAATCAACATCATCCAAAGCTTTAACACCATCAAAAGATCTCACTAAAGCTTGTGTTTTAATCATAAGAAAACCTAACCATGAGCGCAATATAGACCTTCTATAGCATATGGCGCAACTTAAAAGATACTTATGTGTTCATTTGCATTATCAAAGCCCTACACTATATTGCGCATGGTCACAAAACATGCACCCTTAGCTCAGCTGGATAGAGCACGAGCCTCCGAAGCTCGGGGCCAGTGGTTCGAATCCACTAGGGTGCACCATTTTCAACACCGAAATACTGCCTAAACTCATAACTTACTAATAGCTTAGGTGGAACAAAGGCTTCAACTCATATAACCAAGTTAATCTTTTTTGATGATTTCTACATCAATCACTTCAACATTCGGATAACGTTGATGCTGCTTACCCGAAATATCCATACTGTGAGGAAAAGGTTTATATGTTTTCCATATCAGCCAACGCCGAATGGCTGGCACCAAAAGTAAGAAACCCAATGTATCGCTGATAAAACCGGGAATAAAAAGCATCACGCCAGCAATTACCAACATCACGCCATGCATGCCTTGCTCAGCAAGTTCATGCTGACGTATGCTTTGTCGTGCTTTTAGTAAAGTTTGAATACCCTGAATACGAATCAATACCCCACCAATAACAGCAGTTAACACACAAAGGGCAATCGTGGTCAAGCCACCAATACCACTGCCTACTTCAATGAGCACATAAAGCTCTAAAAGTGGTAATAGTACAAATAAGAAGAAGAATATACGTATCATAAGCTATGTATAAGCCTGCCATCAACATAATGCAAGGCTTATGCCTATCTAAAAGTGGCATCACTATTGCTTTTTCACTAAAAAAACACCATAAACTACTCATAGGAACCATAGTTATGAAAAGCAGGACTTTAGATAAAAACCTTTTATACTACCATATTGAATGGATTTTAATGCACCCAAGATTTGGTTTCCTCATGATAGCTTTGGTTGCTTTATCTTTTACCCATGAGCCTTGGTTGGCAGCTATTTTATTTACGATTTTTGTTGTGGAAATTGGTGCGCGTATTTCCATTATGCTACATAAAACACGAACTAACCCTTATCGTACATCACTGAATCGAAAAATTGACGGCTTATTTCTTGTCTTGGATATTATTGGTGTAGCTTCTTTGTTAATTACCATTTTTGATATTCCTTTCCAAGCAGAAGATGCTGCCTTAGTGCGTGTTTTACGCGCTGTATATTTAATGCGAACCTTACGAGTTTTCCGTTATTTTGACCTGGAAAGTGCCATGTATTCACCAACTTACGGTATGTTTACCTCTCTCATCATCATGATTTCTTTCTTTGCCACTCATACCCTTATGTGGGTGATTATTATCTTCTTCTCTGTCGAATTATCGCTGCGCTACCTTATCATGAGAAACATGAACTTTGAGACACGCAAAGAAAGAATACTGGAATGGTTTTTTTGGTGGCTAGACATGGTTGCAACCATTGTGATGATACCAGCCTTTGCCATTATCCCCTACGGTGGAGCTTTAAGAATGATGCGGCTTGTCCGCCTTTTACGCCCGTGGCTAGTCATTATTCGCAACTTAAAAGATGTGATGCGCGAAGGGCAATTTATGCAAGAAATCAATCTGATTGTCTTAGTCCTTGCCGTTATTTCTATTGCTGGAGGTATTTTTGGTAAGTTCTTGCTACCTGGTTTTGACTTTACCCAAGATGGAAGCGTAACCCCTCAAGATGATAGCATGATTGCTCGTATTTGGTTCGCTTTTCGCCTGTTTACCGACCCAGGAAACTCAGTGGCTTACCCTAACAATGCATCCATTGCTATCTTCTCTATTGTAGCCGTTGTTATTGGTGTATTTATCTTCGCTTTCTTTATTGGTATTGGTGCCAGCATTGTTTCCGACTTGATGACAAAACTACGCAATGAACGTCTCGCCGTCACCCGACACATGGTCATGATTGGTTGGAGTGATGTTGCGCCCTATATTATTGCACATTTAAGGTTAGCATCCGAACGTTCTTTCTCTAAACTCAAGTTAGTTTTATTACAAGAAAATGACGAAATAAGCAGCACCCTACTTGAAGAGAAATGGGTTAGCTACCGCACAGGAAACAGCAAACAAATTGAAGATTTAAATCGTGTCAACCTACCTGCTGCTCGCCAAGCTTTGGTCTTAATACCTGATGACAAAAGTAACGCTGAAACCTTATCTGAAAGTTTCTTTTCTTTATTAGCTATTCGTAAGATGCACCCTGATATTTATTTAAGCATTGCTATACCAAGCATGAGTGAATCTAGGGTACCTGAACATGAATATATGCTACAAGTCGGCTGGGATAATCAAGGGCAATACAACAAACCAACTGTCATTTTATCTGCCGCAGACTTTCGTGCCAACGCTTTTAAAAACATCCTACAGTACAGTGATTTTGACCAAGTTGTTAGCCGGTTAATGATTCCTGAAAGAACAGAAGAATCGGCTATGCAAGTTTGCGAATGGTCTGCCGAAATCAGGCATAAACATGGGCAAACGCTACTTTTTACCCCAGATGGACAACACAGTTCCAATATCATTCAAGCAGCCAAAGACTTACTAAAACGTGGGGTTATTTTATTGGCAATCATTGATGATAACTGGCAAATCCAACCCCTTTATCAACTACCAGCTGCTGAAAAGACTATGATTAAGGCTGTTGTTGGTATTGCCATCAATGAAAATGCTTTGCATGGTGAGTTGCATTATGTTTTACATCACCCTGAAACTTCTCCTCATAAACCCACAGAAACCTTCCATCTTAGTTTAAATCGCCCAGCAACAGAGCTACGCTTACTTATTACAGGCTGGGTAGATAGCTTACCTTTATTACTCAAACGTTTAATGCCTGATTACCAACATATCGAAGTTGTTTTACTGGACAACTTACCTGAAGAAAAACTTATGGATGAAAAGGTTTACCTTAAACGGCGTTTGAGTGAACAAAAAGGAGGCGATAAAATTTCTGTTTCAGTACAAACTTGGGATTTCTCAAACATGGAAGTATTACGCGATTATGTGAAAACATTTACACATATTATTTTGTCCCAACCCCAAGCATCTGAGCAAGAGCCATACACCGTGATTTCAACCATGTTATCCCATATCATTAGCATGATTCATACAGAACAATCACAGCCTAAAATTTACCCTATATTATCAGACCGCAACCAAGCCAGGCTTCTTCAAGAAGAATTGGACAGGTTCACCTTGCCTACCGAAGTACACATTGTGGTTCCTGATGAATTTTATGGTGCTTATGTCGCCCACACTAGCTTCCATATGTACACTGCAGAAAACAATGATGTGTACCAAATGAAACGGGTATTACGCCATGTTATTCATGATCTCATGTCTGAAGACGGCAGCAATGATGCGCTAGAGCTCTACACTATGGATGTTCATCAAACATTACCTGACGAACCCGAAGCACTTTATGCCTCCTTATTGGAACAAGGTTTTATATGGATTGGCTACCGTCTTAACCATGCTTTTTCTTGGGATGACCCCATGCAAAACATGATTCGTAAAATGTTCCCAAGGGAAGGTGATTTTCACTGCCTACGCCAACATCAAATTATCATCAACCCTTTTGGCAACCCTATTTCTAAGCGCTCTTGGGAGTACAACAGGGATGATATTGCCGAACTGATTGTGATTGGGGAAAACATTACCGCCAACACGGAAAAAAGTTCCACTTCAAATAAGTGAACAACACCTAAATCATTGAAAACAAAGGGGTGCTATGATGGCATCCCTTCTGCTTTAACCATGGTATGATACATACCAATAACATATCCACAGAAGCTAGCACTGGCACAAACAGCATCAGCCAAGGTAAACATCAAAGCTCTAAAGCAAACAAAAGCTTATTCTCAACTTTATTGGCTATGTTACAAAAAGGTACTTCCCAGAATTCTATTCAACAAACTGTGCAACAAGCTAACCATAAAAATACAGTCTTACCTACAGCAGAAGGCAAAACCCAGCCTTTAAGTAATCAACAAGGAAATAGAAACTTACAACATATCCTAAGCCAAACCAGCAATACAGAAAATATCGACAAAAAAATCAAGCGTATTTTACAACAAGCCGAAAATACAGGCAGCATGGGCAAAAAAAGTACAACCAATAAGGATTTAAAACACACTTTAGAGAAAAACAACAATACACAAACAACAAATAAAAAAACACAATATAACTTGGTACAAACAAAGGAAACACAAACTGTCGATAAGAATGTACAACACATCTTAGACCAAGCTAAAAAACAACATCGCTTGCTTCAAACTGGTGAAACACAAGCTGGTAAAACACTTGTTACTGATAAAAAAATAACTGCAACATTAACTCTAGATACTCCTGTAAACACCAGTGAAGTTGATGCCAACGATGCCATTGCATCCTTGCAAGAGGTACAAGTTACGCCACTGATTATCAATACCAATAAAAATGGTAGCGCTGTCGATGAACAACAAGCAAAACAAGTCAACCGTGCAACATCACAAGCTACAACTTCAAATATTTCACCAGAGCTTTTAACTGAAGCTTCAAGCAACAAACAACAGGCTTCTCAAAAAATGAAGCGGCAAAATCCAGAGTACTTAACTGCTAGCACACAAAATATAAAACAAAACAAACTTGGTGAACAGCCGTTAACCATTCAGCAAAGCAAACAAATTGAACAACACATCACTGCACAACAAAGTAATCAAGTAAACAATGCCATAGAACAAACCACTGATGGTATCAAAACAAGTCAAGCTGCCATCGCAGCCATTCAACAACGTACTGGCAACCAAGCCCAACAAGTACAGGCGACTAACGCAAATACTGTTGCCGCAACGAACAGCCCGAGTGCTGTCAACATAGCAACAATTGATAACAACACATCATCACAACAGGATTTGAACTCCAACCAACGTGATGCCGATATGTCTTTATTAGACTCCGCAAGAATGGATAATAAAAATGCCAAAGGTTTAGATTTCCAAGCTCAATTGGCATATAAGTCACAACGTTCATTTACCCCCGCAGATACTATGCTGGAAATTGTAAAGTCCGCCAAAACGGGCAATACAACCTTAGAGCTACAACTAGAGCCTGCTAACTTAGGTAAAGTACAAGTTTCCATACAAATGGATCAAGCCAAACACATACAAGTCATGTTTACTGTTGATCAAGCCGCCTCAAAACAAGCCCTTGAACAGCAAATGCCACAACTAAGGTTAGCCATGGCACAACAAGGTTTAGATTTAGGCGGCTGTTCCATGCAAATGAACCAGCAAAGCGGGCAACAACAAGGTGGTAACCAGCAAGCATCTAACAGTGCCACAGCAGGTAACAGCTTAGATGCTACAACACTTACCCATTCAAATGACGAACAAAATACACGAATAGGCGTGAACCTCGCAACCCAAGGTCACCTTAGTATCTTAGTATAGGAGAAGAACAATGCCATTAACCGTCTCAAATAATTATGGTGCGCAACCAGCTCCTGCACCCAGCAGCCAGCAAAACTTAGGTACTAAAGATGTATTCCTGAAAATGCTTGTTGCACAAATGGAAAACCAAGACCCCTTAAACCCTGCTGATTCTACGCAAATGTCCTCTCAGCTAGCGCAGTTTAATATGGTTGAACAACAAACATACACCAATGAATACCTTGCCCAGCTTACAGCAAGCCAAGGTGGTAGCAATGGTAACCTAGACACTGCATCTGCAGGATATTTGGGACATACCGTAATGATCAATGAAAGTAATATTCAATATACGGGTAGCACTCAACCCTTTAGTGCCAGCTTGGATAATAATGCGAGCAATGTGTATATCACCATCAGCGATAGCTTAGGCACACCTGTACGCAATATGTCTTTATCTTCATTGCCAGCGGGTAGTCAGCAACTTAACTGGGATGGTAAAGATGATTTCGGCAACCCTGTCGCAGTGGGCGACTATCAAATTGATATTGCTGCCTTTGACGCTGCAGGGCAACAAGTAACTGCATCCATTCAACGTTCAGGTGTGGTTGATGCCGTTCGTATGACCCCTTCAGGCATACAGCTCATTGTAAATGGTACACCAACTAGCATTGCCAATGTTACAGAAGTAAGAATTTAATTTATAACACATTCATATAGGAGATTATTATGGGTATTTACAACGCACTTTATACAGGTTCCAGTGGACTATCAGCTTTCGGTGAAAGTGTTCGCGTCATTGGTGATAACATCGCTAACATCAACTCTTTGGGTTTTAAATCTCAAAACGTGGTGTTTTCTGATGTTTTATCACAAACCGTTGGTGTAACACGCTCCAACATTGCCAACCAAGTGGGTAATGGTGTGCGCATTGGCATGATTACACGCGACCAACAACAAGGTTCTATTCAAAACACCACCAGCGCAACAGATATGGCGATTAATGGCAATGGTATGTTTGCTCTTAAAGACCCCGCCAGTGGGCAAACTTACTATACGCGTGCCGGTGCATTTATCTTGGATAAAAACTCCAACCTCATTGATGGACAAGGTTTTGTGGTACAAGGCTGGGCAACCAATGAGCAAGGTGACGCTACAGGTAATATCACTGACATTACCTTTGGCGGACTAGCATCACAAGCACAACCTACCACTAATGTTGATGTCGGTGTTACCTTAGACTCCAATGCTGCAGTCTATAATGCAGGCGTTGCCTTTGACCCCAACAATGCTGCAACCTACCACTACAAAGCTGAAGCCAATATTTATGATTCCTTAGGTCAGCAACATGCGGTCAGTATTTATTATGTTAAACAAGCCAATAATACATGGAGTTGGCATGCAGGTGTCGATGGTGCTGATGTAGCAGGTGGCATACCTGGACAACAAGTCATTGTTGGCAATACAGCGACTAATTTCAATACCACTAACCCTGCGCTTGCACTACCACTACCTGCTGGAACTGAGATTTCAGGTGATGCAACATTTGACCAAGCTGTCACCATTAATGGTATTAATGTTTTGGCTGGTCAAACTGTAAGTGCAGCTTTGGGTAGCTCCATTGTTGTAAATACCAGCACCTTCCCAGCTGGCACCAATGTTACAGCAGGCAATGTACTCACAGCACCAGCGAGCAATCAACTTATTTTTGGTAGCCAAGGTGAACTTGTCACTGAAATTGGCCCTGGTATCAACTTTCCTTGGAACAGTGCGGCAGTATCAACCATCAACTTTAACTTTGGTGATGCCACCACCAATGACCAACAAGCTATTCTTGGTGACGGTTTAAATGGTACAGTACAAATGGCAGGTACATTTGCTACTCGACAAATCGTGCGTGATGGTTATGCATCAGGCTTCTTAGATAAATTAGAAACAGATTCTACAGGACGTATTTTTGGTGTATTCACCAATGGGCAACGCCGCTCATTGTATCAGGTGGCATTAGCAAAATTCCCTAATGATGCCGTACTTAACCATGTGGGTAACAACTTGCAACAAGAAACCATTGCCTCTGGCTCACCTATTTTGGAAAAACCAGGTAATGGTGGTATGGGCTCGATTACACCTTATGGCTTAGAGCAATCCAATGTGGATTTAGCAGGTGAATTTGTAAAACTTATTGTGGTACAACGTGGTTATGAAGCAAACTCGAAAACCATCTCAACCACCGACCAAATGTTATCTTCTTTGATGCAAATCAAACGATAAACATTAAACGATACAAAAAAGGTCTACTTAGTAATAAGCAGACCTTTTTTCTTTACAATGTGTCTATCAAGGTGATTTGGGTAAGGAGAAGCTCACTACAGCTCCACCACCTTTACGGTTAGCAATACTCATACACCCACCATGACGCTCAATCAATGCTTGTGCACGTGTTAAACCCATACCCGTATTGCCTTCAAAATGTTTACCTGTAAAAAAAGATTCAAACGCACTTTTTTCTTCATGCTCTTCCAAACCACAGCCATAGTCTTCCACTGTAAACACTATCATATTGCCTTCCTGCTTAGCATTGACTGTAATCACACGTGAATAAGGGTCTTCTCTAGCATCAATAGCTTTTTTTGCATTACATAACAGCTCCCAAACCACGCGTTTAACAGCCAAAATATCTGCGTAAACAGCAGGTAGCCCCACACAGTCTAGTTCCAAGTTGTCATCTGCAAGTTTTAATTGGGCAAAACAACGCATGAATACCGTATGCATATCCACAAACTCACATTCAAGCTCATCAAACAAACAATGATAAATTTCATTGGCACCCAAGACCATATCATCCATACGACTCGCACTATGGTTTAAAAGTTCAAGAATTTCGGGGAGCTCCCGACCTAAAATATAAGATAAGCTTTCTTTGCTTCCAGTGCGCTCTGCCTGTGTCGCATCTTGAATCAGTGTGGTTGCTTCCTGCACCAACGCCTGAATATTCAACAAAGGATTACGCAAATCATGCGAAAAAACATGCATGGTTTTACGCATATTATTTTCTCGTTTGACTGTGATTTCACTTGTGTTTAATAACATGAAATAACTCCGTTCCATGACACACCAATGATTATCTTGGTATTATTAATCATATTAATAGCCCATTATTTCACATTCGTCAAAATATTTTTTTACTATCCTTTAAGCAAGACATTTTCAGCAAGCAGCGATAAACTTTGCCATCATTCACATCAAGGATAGCTTATTATTATGCGTATTGTTATTTCACCTGCAAAGAAACTTTATGAAGGCTCTGCGCTTCAAAACTTTCCCCATACACAGCCTTCTTTTTTACAACAAGCACAAACATTGATTGACATTTTACAAGAAAAAGATGCTTTTGATATTGCTAACCTCATGAAACTAAGCATGAAACTTGCTGATTTGAATGTGCAACGCTATCAAAGTTGGCACACACCATTTACTGCAGACAATGCCAAACAAGCATTATTTAGTTTTGCTGGTGATGTGTATCAAGGTTTGGACGCACAAACATTATCCAACGATGATATAAACTTCGCCCAAGAACATTTACGCATATTATCAGGCTTATATGGTATACTTCGCCCGCTAGACTTGATGCAGCCTTACCGCCTTGAAATGGGAACAAAACTTGCCAATGATAAAGGCAGCAATCTTTATGACTTTTGGGGTGATACCATCACCGAACAACTCAACCTTGAGCTTCAAGCAGATGATACGCTGATTAACCTTGCATCTACTGAGTATTTTAAAGCTATCCAACCCCAATTGCTGCAAGCCAATATCATTACGCCAACCTTTAAAGAAAACAAAGCAGGTACTTATAAAGTGATTGGCATTTATGCCAAAAAAGCACGTGGTCTGATGACAAGATATATCATTCAAAACCGTATCAGCGATGTACAAGCCATCAAAAACTTTGATATGGATGGTTATAGCTACAACCCTAGTCTATCCGATAATAAAAACTGGGTGTTTAGCCGAGGTTAATGGGCATCGACTGACCGCGGATAACGCAAAGGTTTATTCTCATGCCGACCAAGGTGGAAGCATCTTATAGATTTCTCCGCTACGGTCAAAATGACAAGGGTGAGACAGCTGCAACCATCCCTCCCCCTGCTATAGCTGTGCTGAGGTGGTTGGCAAAAGAAGGGATGAAGCAGAATGTTCTAATTCTGCGCCCGCTTTTGCTAAGCAGCGAAGAAACACACAGCTATTTGGGGCGACTTTTTTGGTTCATTTTTTGTTCGTACAAAAAATAAACATAAAAACTAACCGCAGAGGACGCAAAGGAACGCAGAGGTACGCAGAAATTTATTGTCATGCTGAGCGTAATCGAAGCATCCTACCCTCTGTGAATTACGTCCCCACCTATGTGGGAATAACAATATAAGAAGCTTCTATAAAGCGTGTAGTGCTTTGATCAAACCACCAATATCTTGTTTGTGGTGTGCCGCCGATAATGTGATACGCAAGCGCGACTGCCCTTGTGGCACGGTAGGCGGACGAATGGCAGGTACAAAGAAACCAGCTTCGCGCAAGTTTTGTGCTGCATCTAAGGCTTGTTTATCTGAACCCAACAATATGGGGTGAATAGCGGTTTGTGATGGTAATAAATGAAGTCCTTGTGTATTTTCAAGGAAAAATTCGATATTCTTATGTAGTTTTTTGATGGAGTCGCCTTGTTTGATGATGTTTAAAGCTTCTTTAGCCCCAGCCAATACACACACAGGCAATGCTGTGGAATAAATCAAGGTGCGCATCCGCTGTTTTAAGCCTTCAATCATAGAGGTAGAGCCCAAAATATAAGCCCCATAACTACCTAATGCTTTGCCTAATGTTCCTACTTCAAGTAAACGCGCATGTCCTGCTAAACCTGCTTGCCCCACAAGCCCTTTGCCATCAAAACCTACTGTGCCCGTACCATGTGCATCATCAATCACTACGATTGTATCATAGTTTTCTGCCAAGTCTATCAGAGCTTGCACATCAGCAGCATCACCATCCATGCTAAATACACCATCAGAGACAATGATACGTTTAGCTGCGATATTTTTTTGTAATTGTGCTTCCAATATATTCAAGTCTAAATGGGCATAACGATGTACTTTTGCACCCGATAATCTTGCCCCATCCACCAATGAAGCATGATTCAATTTATCACTAAATATATGTGTATGCCTATCGGCTAAAGCTTGCAGCAAACCCATGTTTGCTAACATACCTGAACCAAGTATCAAACATGCTTCAAAACCTTTCCATGCAGCAAACTCACGCTCAAACTCATGCAATAAAGGGTCATCTCCCGATACCAGTCTGGATGCTCCGCTGCCCAAACCATGAGTGTCGATTGCAGCCTTTGCCGCAGCACATACTTGAGAGTTGGTACTTAAACCTAAATAATCATTGGATGCAAAATTAAGCAGTTTTTGCCCCTGCACTTTAATCCATAAGCCATCACGTTGGCTCGCTAAAAGCTTACGTTGCCGTGTCTCTGAAAGTACATCAAACCAATTGCTTGTATCAACCATGTTCGCTATCTTGCTTGTCATGTTCAGGCTGTCAACGCGTTTACTTCAACATTTACAACCCTATATTTTTCCACCTGCTTGCCCTATTTGCCAGAAAAACCTGAATATAGACCAGCCTACACCAACACCATATGGCTGTTGTGCAGACTGCCTGCAAGGCATACATATTGCGCCAACAAACACCTGTTTCCATTGCGGTGTAAGCATGCCTGAATCACTGGCTCCAGGTCCTTGTGGACATTGTTTAACACAGCCTCCTCCGCAAAAACACACTCGCAATCTGTTTGTTTACCGTGATGCTGTTCGTACCGCACTATTGGCTTGGAAACTGCAAGGTCAAAGCACAGGTTTACACTGGTTACTACAATCTTCATCACCAACATTGCAACAGATTTTCTCACCCCATGACTTATTAATTCCCGTACCCATGCCTTTATATCGCATGCGCCGTTCGGGTTTGCATCATAGTGCTGATTTATGCCAACGCATTGCCCAAGTCACATCAAGCCAAGTTTGCCATACCCTACTTCGCCGCACAGGCAACCATACCCGACAATCTGCCCTCAAAGGAAAACAACGCCTGAGTAATTTGCGTAAGGCTTTCACGCTAGCAGACGACTACCCAATACAGTTGGCGAACTACGATGTGCAAGGTAAAATATGGGTTGTGGATGACATTTTAACCACAGGTGCTACGCTGCGCCATGCTTGTAAGGTGATGAAAAAAACACAACATCCCATATTTGCCTTTGCCTTGGCTAAAACACCAAGCAATACTTAGGAGACAATATGAGTAGCAACGCAAAAATTGAAATATACTCTGGCGATTACTGCCCTTATTGCGTGCGTGCCAAATCACTACTCAAACAACGTGGTTTAGATTTTATTGAATACAATGTGCAACAAGACCCTAATAAACGCACTGAAATGATGGAGCGCAGCAATGGCGGACGCAGCATTCCGCAAATTTTCATCAATGATCAACATGTCGGTGGTTGTGATGAACTTTATGCACTAGATAGAAAAGGGCAGCTTGATGCCTGGTTAGTATAAGTCATGCAAACACCTGAGCAGCTTCTGCAAAACAACAAAATATGGGCAAGTCAACGCAAACAAAAATCACCAGATTTTTTTGATCGATTATCAGAACAACAAAAGCCCAAATATATGTGGATTGGCTGCTCAGATAGCCGTGTGCCTGCCAATGAAATTGTTGGTTTAGACCCAGGTGAAGTTTTTGTACACCGTAATATTGCCAACCAAGTACACCATACAGACTTAAACTGTTTATCAGGTGTGCAATATGCAGTGGATGTACTCAAAGTTGAGCATATTATTGTCACAGGACATTATGATTGCGGTGGTGTAGAAGCTGCAATCACCTCGCAACATTTTGGTATAGTGGACAACTGGATTCGTGGTATCCGAGATAATTTCCACCAACATTACGATGATTTAAAAGGTCTATCTCTACAAGATATTTCTGACCGTATGACAGAACTTAATGTTATGAGACAAGTCGAAAACCTATCCCACACCCGCATTGTACAAAACGCATGGGAAAAAGGTCGTCCTTTAAGTATTCATGGTTGGGTTTACCGACTTGGTACAGGTCTTATTCATGATTTACAAGTATCTCGCCATGCCTCTGATGATATTGCGCCTGTATTTCGCTCCGTACCACGCCTTTAAAATATGACAGAAAACCTTATACCCGTCGCTTTTGCACTTACACCACGTATGCAGTCCTTGATTGAATTGCGTGATGCCCTACGCTGCATGCAACAAGCACTGCAAAGCCAATCGCCATTTTTATGGCTCACAGCAAGCAATGAAATCCATGCTTTACTCGTTGGTGATAGACATAAAAAGCCAGCCATTCCAAATATCATCAGCCTATTTTCAAGCATGCAAAAGCACTTTAAAAGTTTAGCCGAAAAACACCCCGAATTTGAGCAAAAACTGGTTCAAGCTTGTCATGAAATTGCAACTTCAGCCGAAAAAGTACGCAATAGTACATCATCAAGCATAGACTTCCTCAATGCTGATGCATGGTTAAAGGCTTATAGAGACAGTATTCGCAAACAAGATTTGCTTGGTCATAAGCTATCTTTACCACAAGTGATTCATCCTTTTTGGCAGCATAGTGAACATGCACAAAAACTTTATACCACCATTGAGCCTATGATTCAAGCCATTGAACATCTCAACACCATGTTACATGCCCATGTACCTTGGCAACAGCGTATTGCCAATGCTGGTTATGACCAAATCACCTTAGCAGCACAAGATGATGTTGGCTTAATCATTATCGGCGTACCAGAGCAAGCTGTTGCACAGGGTATCGTACCAAGTTGTTCAGGAGTTCGTACTGTGGTACGCCTTAGATTTTCCCAGTGGCTACCTGGCAAAGTCGAGCATGACATTACACATAATCAACCTTATGCACTCATGGCGGTACCTATATCATGAATAAGAAACTCACCGTAAAATGCCCCATCTGCAAAACACTTGTGGAATACGGCAGTGACAACTTCCCCTTTTGTAGCGATCGCTGTCAAACCCAAGACTTAGGCAATTGGGCAAGTGGTGCTTATGCTATCCCAAGTGATACCATCAGTGACGAACAAGCACTGGATGATTCACAGTCCGAACATAGTATACATTAAATCATGGAAAACAACGCACCTGTGCCACAAACACATACACCTAAACCCAACGCCCCTAGACATTTAAGAGTAGCATATATTCTCACCCATACTGTGCTTTTTTTACCCGTGCTTTTATGGCCTTTACCTACACTTATCTTTCAAAACCCCATGTTATACGATATTTTTATTCCAACATGGTTAACCTGCATTGTGATTCAACTGCTTGTAGCCGTAGCCATGGACAGCATGCTGTACAAAATAACCAACTTCAAACAAGCTATAGATGCAACGCTTTGGGTAAGCTTGATGGCAATGATTTCAATCTCTACTTTACAAAAACATGAATCAGCATGGGTATTTGGCATTTTGTTTCTGATTCATTCATTTCGTGCGGCATACAAACTTATGCGAGCGGAACAACATCAAACATCATGGTGGTTATGGTTGGCATGGGGTAGAGACATCACTTCTGCAATTATAATTCTTTTTTGGAGCATGATGTTGACAACCGCCTAAGATTTGGGTCGTCGTTTATCTTTTACCTTTAAATAAAGATGAGGCGGCTGATAATCTAAATAAAATTTCTCGCTAAATTTGGGCAACATACGCAGCTCTTCTGGCACAAGATCAGATAGTTTTTCTGGGTACGAACCTCCTGACTTTGAGGCATATCGCTCCAATGCAACTTGAACAACCATCGCCTTCTCAAACTCTTGAATATCAGCCGCATACCGCTCTTTTTCTTCACCATCTTTCATGCTGCCATACATACCTTTAAGCCAAGTGAGTCCTGCACGAATGCTTCCGCCTTTGGCTAATAATGTGCTGGCAAGATGACCAAGCCATTGGTATTTTTCATCATAGGTTGAAGCCAAACGCAATAACTCTGCCGCTTTCACAGGTTCATCAAGATAATAATAATAATTAAACCCTTCAAAATAAGGAATGGGCACTTGGTCTGGCAAAGCTTTTAACCCTACTTCAAGAATTTTATTGGTAATATTGGTATAATCATCACCCTTGTCAGCAAGGGCAGCTTCTGTACGGTAATAAAAATCAATCATTTTAGGATTTAGTTTGTTCATGGTCACAAAATGATTTGCCATTTCATCCACACTAGCTTCTATATCATTCCCACCACCGTAAAATACGGCTACTTTGATAAATAGCATATCTGCAAGCATTTGTTGCATATAAGTATGCCCAATAACCTGAAAGACTTGCGTTGGCATGGTTGGCATAAGCCGTACTTCTTTGACACTTTGCTGTTTTTCTTGTGTATAAAATAGCTGTACATACATGCCAACAACTAACAATGGTATAATAATATAAGCCAAACGTTGCATTCGCATGTTATAAAATATCCCTACGCTGATAAATAAAACAGGTCAAAAAGATAATCACCACGATATATAAACCAACCAAAGAAAACGGCATCCACACAGGCATACCCATGATACTTTCAAGGCTATCAAGGCTGACCACACTATCTTTAAAATCCAGCATGGCATAATCAGGGAATATCATATTCAAGCCCTGCAACAATTGCTCCAAGCTCTGTGAAGCTTCATTGGCTTTTTGTTTTAATGATTCACGCACTACAGGCAGCCCTGAGCAAATCAAGGTGTAAGCAAGTGTCATCAGCATCACAGGAAAAGCTCCGCGAATCGCAGAAGAAATCAACATCGCAACGGATAAAAGCGCTATCAAAATAAACTGTAAGCCAAACCAAGTTATCCAATAATGCGCTGTGGAAAAAATTGGAAAATAAGCATCGCCAGCTCGTGGTTGTACCCATAAAATCTGAATATATGCAGTGATGCCAAGCAATGCTTCAAAGCAAAGTAATAAAATCGTCAAGCCAAGCATCGTTCCCAGCACATATTCCGTGCGTGAAATAGGTCGCGCAAGAATGCTATCAATCGCTCTATGGTCATCGTCCCAAGCGATGGCTTGAATAGCATAAAATAGGATGAACAACATACCCGCAATCCACATAATCGAAAATTGAAAATCGCTAATCACTCTGCCAAGGTCTCGCCCAAAAAAATCCATAAACAACATGCCAAATACTTCAAACATCAGGGCAAATAAACATAAACCCCACACTGCATTCCTACGCAAACCATTTAAAAATATAATCCTAGCTAAAGCAAAAATTCGATTCATGATGCTGCCCCTTCCACCACTCGCACAAATGCATCTTGCAAACTTTCTGTAGCTCTACGCACTCCAATCACTTCATCGGCATGTTTTGTAAGCAAAGCAGGAATAGCATCCTCATGGTTTACAGTCATCACCTCACCACTTCTAAGCTCAATATCCCATTCGGATTGCTGCGCACACAAGTCCTTAATTTGACCATTATAAAGCAAGTCACCCTTATGTAAAATTGCGACTTGATTGGTAATACGCTCCACATCATCCAGCAAATGTGAACAAAACAAGATACTTTTCCCTTGTTGTTGCAAATCCTGAATCAAACCAATAATTTCAGCACGCCCAATAGGGTCTAATCCACTCATGGGTTCATCAAGAATCAATAGCTCTGGGTCATGAATTAGGGCTGCCGCAAAACTAGCACGTTGCTGCATACCCTTGGAGTATTGGCTTAACCTACGGTTTCTATCTGCCCAAATGCCTAAACGTTTCAATAATCGTTCAGATTGGGCAATAATATCCTTCTTTTTCATATCACAGCATTGACCTGCAAAGCGTAGTAGTTCCATGCAAGTTAAATTATCAGGAAATGATGATGTTTCAGGAAGGTAACCAATACGCCTGCGCACCACTGGTGATGCGTTGCTATCACCAAGCACCAACACCTTACCACTATCTGCACGCATATAGCCCATAATTAAACGAATACTCGTACTTTTACCTGCACCATTCTGCCCAATCAAACCCAGTGTTTCACCTTTTGCCAAAGCAAAAGACACACCTTTAAGCGCATGTTTCGCCGCTGATTTACCCACCTGCTTGGGATATGTTTTATGCACTTGCTCAAACAAAATCATGCCAATACCACCTTATTTCAAGATACTTCCACTTCATAAAAAAGGAGAGCCTAAGCTCTCCTTTTCAAACTGTAAGGCTAAGAAACCTACTAGTTTTACATTAATGTCCAACCTTTAGCGGTTGTAAGGTCTATAGTAGCATTAGTTGCAGGGAAGCCAGGTACAGTCGTACTTGTGCTTGAAATAGTTGCCCCTGCATTACCTGCAGTTACTGTAGCTGTTTGCTTAGGCACTGCAAAGAAAACACCAGCCTGATCAGACTCTTGACCATACGCTTTATCACCTGAATCATGTTTCGCCACTGTAGTTGCCGCATTATAAGAGTTTGCTGAAGTCGCAGAGTTAGAAACAATACGAACATTTTTACTTACATTTACAGGCATAGCTTGGTTTGCAGCAGCAGTTACAAAACCTTTCGCACCATTCAATAATGCACCTTTACCAGTAGTCGGTGTTGCAGTTGCTGCTGTAGCTTGTGTAGAACCATAACGTTGATAGTCCGTGAACAGCCCTTCTTGAGCTAAGCTTACACCATGCAAATCGGAAATTGCAGATGAGTTAAATGCTTTTGCACGGAATGAAGAGAATTGTGGAATCGCAATCGATGCCAAAATACCGATGATGGCAACAACAATCATCAATTCGATGAGTGTGAAACCTTTTTGTGTTTGTTTATCAATTGTCATAATTGATCTCCTATAAATTGAACATATTTAGTATCCTAAGATACCTAACTACCATTGAGCAATGCTTATGCCAAACAAACTTGTTGTATTTACACACTCAACCCATTTGAATTGACACTTTTTGTCAGTCTTTGTCGCCTAATGTGTCAGTTTTAACAGTTTCAGCATCTTCAGAGGTGATATATTTTGCCATATATAGGCTTTGCCCAATAATAAATACAACGGTTAGCCCCATCAATCCAAAGAGTTTAAAGTTGACCCAAGTATCGGTATCGTAATTATAAACCACATAGAGGTTTAAAAAGCCTAAAAAGGTGAAAAACACAGCCCAAGCCACATTTAATGTGGACCATACATGTTGCGGCAGACTAACTTGCCCTCCCATCATACGTTGAATGATAGGTTGCTTACCAATCCACATGCTACCTAAGAAAACGGCTGCAAATAACCAGTTAATCACCGATGGTTTCCATTTGATAAACATTTCATCATGCAAAAACAAGGTTAAACCACCAAAAGCAGCCACCAACACCAATGTAATCACATGACTTTGCTCAAATTTACCTTTCCACAGCCGCACCCCTACAGTTTGAATAGCACTGGCAATAATCAATACCGCCGTCGCCAAGTAAATATCTTCAGCTTTATACACGATAAAAAACAACGCCACTGGTAAAAAATCAATCAACATTTTCATACTATTTTATCCTTTTTTATATCTCATTCAAACACCCCGTCTGTAAACAGACACCCCTCTTAACAAGAGGGGAATGAGCGTTCATATTCCCCTTCAGATATGAAGGGGTGGCAGGTGAAACCTGACGGGGTAGTTTTATAACCACCACTCAACTTGGGATACCCTGCCTAGCCAGTTCATCTGCCCTTTCATTGCCTTCATCACCCGAATGTCCTTTCACCCATTGCCAATCCACATCATGGATTTGATTTAAGGCATCCAAAGCTTCCCACAGTTCACGGTTGGCTACAGGTTCTTTTTTACTGTTTTTCCAACCTTTCTTTTTCCAACCATGAATCCAGTCTGTAATGCCATTCAACACATACTTAGAATCAGTAACAATCGTAATCGAAGATGGTTTTTTTAAAGCTTTAAGGGCTTCAATAGCCGCTTGCAGCTCCATGCGCTGATTGGTGGTCTCCTTTTCACCACCGCACAGCTCTTTTTCATGTTTGCCTGCACGCAGCCACACACCCCAACCGCCAGGACCAGGATTTCCAGAACATGCGCCGTCTGTATAAGCAATGATTTTAATGATTACACTCCGCTATACTGCGCATGCACACCTTTGGCGTGCATGTTGGGTAGCTTATTAAGCGCTGCAATCAATGCTTTTGCAGAAGCCACCACAATATCCGTATCCGAGCCTTGTGCATTCACAATACGTTCACCATCTTGCAAACGAACAGTTACTTCACCTTGCGCATCTGTGCCTGCTGTAATCGCATTCACAGAATACAACAAAAGTTTACCATTGGGTTCAACCAAAGACTTAATCGCTTTAAATGCAGCATCCACAGGTCCATCGCCTTTGGCTGTTGCCTCAAAGATTTCACCATCAATATCCAATTTCACCGCCGCCACGGGTGCATCCTTAGTACCCGATGCCACATGCAATGCTACAAGTTTGACATGTTCAGTATTAATTTCCGCATCCTCATTCAAAATAGCTTGTAAATCTTCATCGAAAATATCTTTTTTCTTATCTGCCAACGCCTTGAAACGCTCAAACACGGCAACCAATTGCTCATCATCAAGTTCAACACCCAATTCAACATACCGTGCCTTTAATGCTGCACGCCCTGAATGTTTACCTAATACCATACGATTAGTATTCCAACCCACTGATTCAGGAGTCATGATTTCATAAGTTTTTTTATGTTTTAACACACCATCTTGATGAATACCTGATTCATGAGCAAACGCATTTGCGCCTACAATCGCTTTATTGGCTTGGATAGGCATACCAGTAATTTGTGAAACCAACTTGGACGTTTGCACAATTTTCGTGGTATCAATACCTGTTTGAATCGCATACCTGTCCGAACGCGTTTTCAAAATCATCACGATTTCTTCCAAGGCGGCATTGCCCGCGCGCTCTCCCAAACCATTGATGGTACATTCCACTTGCCTTGCACCATTTTCCACAGCCGCCAAAGAGTTGGCCACCGCAAGCCCCAAATCATTATGGCAATGTACAGAAAACACCGCCTTATCCGCATTGGGCACAGTTTCCCGCAACAATTTGATTTTACGACCAAATTCACCAGGGGTCATATAGCCCACGGTATCAGGAATATTGATGGTTGATGCCCCTGCATCAATCACAGCTTCAACAATACGGCACAAGAAATCATCATCAGAACGCCCTGCATCTTCAGCGGAAAACTCAACATTCGCCACCAAATTGCGCGCTTGTTTCACCGCTGCCACCGCGCGCTCCACCACCTCATCAGGGCTCATGCGAAGCTTAGCTTCCATATGGATGGGGCTGGTTGCAATAAAAGTATGAATCCGCCCTCTATCACCTGCAGGTTTAATCGCTTGTGCCACTCCATCAATGTCTTTGGGGTGCGCTCTTGCCAAACCTGCAATCATGGCATCAGGTACTTCTGCAGCAATACGGTTCACCGCAGTGAAGTCATCAGGTGAGGCTACAGGAAACCCTGCTTCAATCACATCCACACCCAATGCCGCAAGCGCATGGGCAATACGTAATTTTTCCTCAATATTCATCGAGCAACCGGGTGATTGCTCACCATCACGCAATGTTGTATCAAAAATATATAAGCGGTCAGACATATTACTTCTCCTTAAAACCACAAACGCCAGCCAAAAACAAAAAAGCCACGGGGATTAACCGTGGCTCGAAACTTCAAATACTAAATAAAACTTTACTCTATTTAGTCCGTGTACGAGCCAAAACGGCACAATAAAAGTGTGTCGCTTAAAAAGAGCAGGTACAGATTAAAAATATTCATGCGGCGGAGTATGCGCAGAATTAATCTGCATTGTCAATGTCATCTTGTTTTACAGACTGTTCTACTGATTGTTTTGATGTTTGTTTTGCCGTTTGTTTTGCTTTGGCACGAGCCAAGCGTTTTTTCAAACGCAACCGCGCCGCCTTTTGCCCTTGCCATACACTCATGATGGGTCCATGCACACAATAGGCGAAGAATACAAGAAACAATACGCGCTCAGGGTCAAGCACTAACAACACAACAGCAGCCAAAATAGCAACCAACACTGCAAACGAGCGTCTTTGTTTCAAATCAATATCTTTGCCCGACAAAAACCGAACATTACTCACCAAAAGCCATGCCAAAGCAATGCTTAAAATCAACCACAACACACTCGATGGCGTGGCATCAAAAGATGAATAAAACAACACACCCGATGCCATGAAAATAGCCAATGCGGGGGTGGGCAAACCTTGAAAATAGCGTTTATCTTGGCTTGCAAGCTGCACATTAAACCTTGCCAGACGAAGCGCAGAGCCAGCCACAATCAAAAAGGCAGCCAACCAACCCAACTTATCATAAGGTGTTAGTGCCCACAGATAAACCAATACTGCAGGTGCAACCCCAAATGACATCATATCAGCCAAAGAATCAAGCTCTGCACCAAATGCCGTTTCCGCATTTAGCAAACGTGCCACACGACCATCCAACATATCAAAAATTGCAGCACCAATAATGCCCCAAGCTGCATGTTCATAATTGCCCTGAATCGTACTCACCAGTGAATAAAAACCACAAAGCAAACCAAGCAAGGTAAACATGCTAGGAAGGATATAAATACCACGACGTTTAATGGTGTGTACTGGACGACTTTCTTTATCTTCCATCATCAACTCTATTTAACCACCTGAATTTTATGCGTCATTATCGTTTGACCCACCACTACTCCATCACCCAATTGAGCGCAACTCTATCCGAGCAACACGTACACCCTTGATTGGGTTTAACTTTTTGAAAGGTTTGAGTAGTCATGTGGCAAAGCCTACAAATAAAGCCCTAACAAGCAATGATACATACCACCACTGTTAGAGCTTTAGTTTACCTAGCTTTAAAACTTCCAATCACCACCAACAGCAAGCTCAATATAATTATATTTGTAACGCAAATCATTGGTGTCCACATTTTGATATGTTGTATCAGCCCAAAGCACTGGGTCACCATAACCATCCCATTGGTATTTACCTTTAAGCGATGCAGTGATTGTACTCGACGTTTTTAAAGGTGCGGCAGGGTTCTCAAAGGCAAATGCACGAACATAATTGGTGTTACTGTAAGACAACTTGCCACGCACAGACATACCATCATCCAACTTATGCAACACGCGCACTTTTACCTTTGTTTTGGTATAATCATTATACCCAACAAAATCATCTTTACGTGTGATGATTTCGCCATCCAAAAAGGCACGAGTATCATGATTAATTTTATACACCAATTTTCCCGAGAAGGTACCATAAGTATAATTTAAGAATGGATTTGTACCCAACTTTGCATTTAAGTCCCTAGAACGACGATTGCTGTAGGAACGTGTCATATATTCATAACCCACTGTCACCTTTGCTTTATCATCCAACACCTTAAATTGTGCAAAACCACCCAATTGAAACAAGGTGTGGTCTAGAGATGAAATCACAATTGGATCATCATAATTTAATGAGGCAAGTTTGCCTTTACCTATCAATTTTACACCTGAAATATCTTTGCTTAGCTTAGCTTCAATACCAATATCTTGGTAAGTATAACGATTGGATACATTGATACCCGCATTGGACAATTTTTCCGTTCCTGTATCATGATCAACATACAACTTCTTATGTATACCAAACAAACCACCAACTTGAAGCTGCATATCATCACCAACTTCCAAATCTTTCATAACTTTTACTTTATGGTCATAAGTATCTGCAGCACTGAGTGCATTATCCAAATAAAATTGGCTGTTAAACTTATATCGCACCTGCAAATCATCCGACACTTGATACTTTACCCCAAGCTTCATGGGCACAAACAACCCGCCATGCACATTTGGCACCACGGTTGGTGCAGCCGCTTTAGCCAAGTCCACATAGGTCGCGCTTGGCGCATGGTATGCATTGCTATTATAACCCATACCCACATCTGCTGAAATCTCAGCTTGTTCTGCATGCGCCATACCAGCCATACCTGATAGCGCCACCACTACCGCAAGACTTTTGGGTATCATTTGAAAGTTTCGTCTTTTACACATACTTACACTCCTGTCTTACTGATTTAAAGCTTCTTTAGCTTGCAGAAGACTTTTATTTCGAGACTCTAACCTCAAACCTTTTTCCAACTCACTAGCAGCCATGGATTTATCACCAATCGCAGCAAGACTTTGGGCATACATCAAACGCAAGCTAACATTGGCAGGCTGCTGCTCTACCAGCATCTTCAAAAGATTAATTGCTTCCCTATGCCTTGACTGCTGCTGCAAAAGCTTCGCAAGTAATATTTGTGATTCAATATCCTGTTCATCCAAATCAATGGCATGTTTTAATGTATTTTCAGCCTGCTGGGCTTGACCCAAATGCATGTACACAGCCCCCAACTTTTGCCATGCCACAACCAATGTTGGATGCGCCTTGGTTACGGCCATATACAATACTTTAGCTTGTTGCCATTGCTGTTGCTGCACATATAAATCGGCAAGTGCCAATTGTGCTGTTTTATCATCAGGTATCACTTTAAGCACTTGTTGATATGCCTTCACAGCTTTGTCCCACTGTTTTAACTGAGCATGCACTTCACCCAAGCTGAGCCAAGCCAAGGTATAATCAGGTTTAAATTTTACAGCTTGCTGCAAAGCCTTCATGGCTTCTTCAAATTTATTTTCCATCTGTCGAATTAAACCAATACGATACCAAGCCTTGCTATATTCAGGGCGTAAAACCAAAGCATCTTGGTATACTTGAATAGCTTTGTCATAAGCACCCTGACTAGCGTAAATCGCACCCATATTCACCAAAGCCGCAGGGTAGTTTCCTTGCCTTAAATCCAGAGCCTTTTGATAATATTTCAGTGCTTGTTCAAGCTCACCTTTACCTTTATAAATACGCGCCAAATTAAAATAGCTTGCTGCGTGTTTAGGCTCTCGCTCAATAATCCAAGAAAACTGTGCCGCCGCCGCATCCCAATCTCGTTTTTTAATCAACTGTAAACCAAGGTTATAACGTGCTTTTTGATATGCAGGGTCAAACTGAATTGCTTTGCGATACATGGCAATGGCTTGTTTACGGTTTTTTTGTGCGGAATATGCTTTTGCCATTCTAAAATATGCAGGGGCATAATCAGGAATAAGCCGCAAGACCAAACGGTATGTCTCAAATGCTTGTGCAAAGTTTCCAGCTTTTACATCCAAACGTGCCAAAGAAAAGCGAGGTGCAATATAATCAGGGTACAAACGAATTGCCTTATGTAAAGCCTTGGTTGCTTGTCTTGTTTTATCAAGTTTCAAGTAAACTTGAGCAAGATTGTAATAGGTTTTAGCTTTGCGTTTTCCACCTGCAAGCTTGATGGTTTTTTCAAAGGTACTCACGGCTTCTTTGTATTGCTTTTGTTTATATTGCAATACACCCAAATTAAAATGTGCTTCAAAATGGAAAGGTACAAGTTTTATTTGTTTTAAATAATCGGCTTTCGCTTCTGCAAACATATCTTGTTTGGCATAGGCAACACCACGATAAAAATATACACTAGACGCTCGAGGTTTTACTGCTTCGGCTTGATTAAACCGTGCAATGGCTTGTTCATATTTACCTTGTTTGGTAGCAACAATACCTAATAATAACCACACTTCAGAAGTTTCTTTCTTCGCCAACTCTTTTTGTAACGTTTGCTCTGCTGCTTGCCACTGATGAGCATCCATCAATGCTAATATATCACTGTATGCCGACTGTATAGAAGCTGAAATATCCAGACTATCTTCCATACTACTGGCTTGGTCTTCAACATCTGCAGCTTGCTGTGATGTACTTGGAATTTTAATAACAATTTCCTGTTCCGCT
Source organism: Ghiorsea sp. (assembly GCA_027080505.1). GTDB lineage: Bacteria > Pseudomonadota > Zetaproteobacteria > Mariprofundales > Mariprofundaceae > Ghiorsea. The sequence goes on along the minus strand of JALWRX010000123.1, from coordinate 40,255 downwards.
TCAAGGTTTACTTCATACTGCACATAAAACAAACCTACAAAAATAGCCAAAAACACAATCATCACAGGGATAAAACTTTCTTGCCATAAAGAGCGAACCATTATTTCACCCTCGCAGCTTGAGCTTTAAGTATTTTACGCATACCTATCATATTGGCATTTTGAATTTCAATGCCTGGGCGAACATTCACTTCCAAAACCAAGGGTTTATCCTTACTTACAACCAAATCAACACCTAGGTATTTCAATGGCACCGATTCGGCCGTTTTAATACTCATTTGCACAATATTTTGCCAAAAAGGAAGGGAGAAACCTTGCAAACTTACTTGGGTATCTGGATGGTGCTCAATAGCTTCACCATAATGCGTAGCATAAGTTGCCGAACCTGTTTTAATATCAATACCCACACCCAATGCACCTTGATGCAAGTTAGCTTTACCATCAGATTCTTTGGTTGGCACCCTAAGCATGGCTAATACGGGTTGATGCTTACATAAAATCATGCGTACATCCGTCAAACCAAAAGGACTTAACTGATTTAAAGCCTCATATTGCTCAATTTTAGCCTCAATAATGGCATGATCGCTCAAACCAAAGGAATACACACCAAAAATAATATCGGCGATATGTTTTTTTATGTCTGCCAAACTATAAAAAGTGCCACCTAATGTTTTCCAACCATTTTCATGCTTGGAACCCATCACCACAATCCCACCACCACCACGACCTTGGGCAGGTTTAATCACAAAGGCATCATACGCTTCTAAGTCTTGTGCCATATTTCGCATTTCAAAAAAACTAGAATAGCTCACATATGTTTCAGGTACTGACACGCCAACCTTAGCCAGAACTTTTTTGGTTAATAACTTATTATCAGCAATGGGAAAGTCACTACGCGCATTATTGGGATAAATATATTCCAAATTACGCTGATTCATGCTCAACACTTGTGTACTTGCAGCAAAAAAACGTTTGGTTTGGTTTAGCCACGCAAAACCCATCAGCTTTTTGCCTCTTTCCAAATCAATTTACGGAACCTAAAGAACTCTGTCACCCGCATACCAATCCACCTGCCAAGCCAGAGGTTGAGCGCAATCAAAACAAAGAGTAATTCAGGGAATGCGAGGAACATACTTTGCAAAAATTGTGATTCCATCACTGTATAAGCAGCCGTAACCACAACCAAAGTAGCAACGGTTACCTTGAATGCCTTAAGTAACCCATGCTCAGCTTCAAAAATTGAAAAGCGCTCCGCCGTAATGGCTAAAATCGCAATGGGAAATAGGGATAGATGTGCCAGTTGGTTTAAGCCCAAGTTGGTGCTCACCACCGTTGCCCCCAAAATAATCATCACCACAACCGTTAATAGTATTGCCATCTTGGGTGAGTGTAAAAGTTGCAACCAGTCCATACTGCGCCGTATCAATGCGGTTAAAACAATCACCAACACAAAACCAATCGAACCCCAGAGCAGGCCTGTGTCTCGCGCTGCTGAAGCAATAAGTGCGGGCAAGAAAGTGCCAAAAGTTTCCAAACCAATCACATTACGAAAAATGACGGTAACCAAGGCTCCAATCGGAATCATCAAAATGATTTTCAATAAATTTTGCGATACGCCAACATCTTCAAAGGCTTGATATACATTGGCAATATTAAGAATGGAATCATCCAGGTTTTCACGCAATGAAGCTTTGGCAACAAGCTTTTTGCTCATGCTGAACATATATTTGAAATTCACATTACTGCTATGGTGAAACAATACTTTATCACCGTAATAAAGGGTTAAGAAGTTGGCAGGTAGCTCTGCAAAATGGTCGTTGATGGTATCAAATGGAACCCAATAACCATTGATATACACTTCCACCCATTGATGGCTCACCCGTTTATCGCCAGAACGCATAATCAGCCCACTCACCGAACGCGCTGGCATATTCAAATTTCGCGCCATAGCCACAAAAAGTCTTCCTTTACCATTGCAGCTTGCTTCGCCAAGTTTGTAAGCCGTTATGGCATCGGTATAGCCCGAAAAGTTCTTGTTTTTCAATTCATCTTGCAGGTAACGGTGAATACGTGTCAGCATATCTAAAATAGGCAAATCCCTGCTTGGTAGCACTTGATCAATGGCTTCATTGATTAAAGGGTCATAAACAGGCACACCCTCTTCGCTCTGTAAATATATGTTTAAGTTTTCAGGATAAGATTGAGGAACCCTTAAATCATCAGGAATTAGGAAACGCACAGCTTGTGCTTGTACGTCAAAGGAGTAACGAATGCTCTGTTTACCCTGAACAGCCACTCCCCGCCATGTTGCCAACCGATTCAAACCATCCGAGCGCACATCAAACTCAAAGTTATTTGAAACATGCGTTTCTTCGGTGATTTTTTGTCGCATATCGGACTTAGGTAGATATGTTTTAATTTCAATATCATCACCATGACCATCCACTGTCATATTGATTTCAACGTGATAACTCGTAGCAGGAATAAGGTCAGACATTTTATAGTTCAGCACTGTAAGTTTATAGGTCACCAATGCCAATGGCACCACCATAAACACAAAGAATATAAGTAAGAATAGCGTTTTACGATGTTTCATTGCGGTCTATGCCATGCAATAAAACTATATCTTAAAATTTCCATAGATAAAATAATGCTACCCACAGATAAGATACGGATGTGACAGTAATCACTAAGCCACAAAAACAATAAGGAATAAAACCGTACTAAAACTCATGGTATACAATACTGGCTTACGAAACTTGGGAATACTTAATGCCATATAAATACCACTCAGCAAAATAAGTAATACCCCGATAAGTAATATTGAAGGTATCACTTTAAATGCAGAACCTGCTTCTGCGCGATGTATGCGCATCACTTGCGTCAAAAAATCACGCTCGCGCACTGTCATTCTTAATATATCAGGTTTTTTCGTCGTTTTAACACTGACCGCATATTTCAAATCACCCCAACGAAACAAGTATGATGATTTTTTCTTTTTTAGTGACATCTCCCCTTCAGGAATAGGTAAATGATGTTGAATCAAACTTTTCTCAGTGATTGCAGCCAATGTATCCAAACGAAGCGGCATAGGTTGCTCTAATACAATATTGATTTTCTGTTTTTTGATATGCCCCTTCACATCAAAAGTATACAGCATCCCACTTATCAAATACATCAACAGAATAGGTAGCACCAATGCTGCAAGCAACATATGAACATGAATAATGTGAGACCGTTTTAGCATTGAGAAGGATGATTAAAGAACTATATCAAAACTAAAATACACTTACTTCGCAAAAATTGCCTCAGCTAATTCCTTGTAGGTAAACTTACCTTTCTGAACCTGTTTTTGAATTAGGTTTTTGTACTGCCCTGTCATAGTTTTGGCTTTTTTCTTCCACTTGGTATCAGCCGCTACAACTTTTCGGTTCTCTACAGTAAAACCACTTTCAAATACTGCAGTCAAAGCATTAACTGAACCATAAGCCGCCTGAATTTTCTTAAATGATGGCCCTACTTTATCTTTATCAGTGGCATGACAAGATTTACATTTTTTCGTTAGACTATTCGCCTTGGCTAATGTCATACCAGCGTCAGCTTTCAGCATGATTTCACTAGGCGCAGGATTGGGCTGCTGCTTAATTGGCTGTTTGCCTTGTACCACTGGTGCAACAACTTTTTTATTATCTGCCGCTGCCTTATCTGCCGCTGCCTTATCTGCTGCTGCCTTATCTGCTGCTGCCTTATCTGCTGCTGCCTTGTCTGCCGCTGCCTTGTCTGCCGCTGCCTTGTCTGCCGCTGCCTTGTCTGCCACTGCTTTATTTACTACCGCTGTATCTTTGGCACTCTCCTGCATACTTGATGTTTTAGGTGTTTCGCTTGCAGCAGGTGCTTTCGTTGCCTGCTCATTTACAGTATTTGTACTTGGCTCTGTCGCTGTCTTATCTTGGCAAGACACCAAAAATGCTAAAATAGCTATCCATAAAATGTTTTTGCTCATAATACACTCCTTACTTTCTCTACAATACCATCTTTATCCAACTGCAAGTCACGCAATATTTCAGCTTGTGTTCCATGCTGTGGAAATGCATCTGGCATGGCAATATGCACAAATGCACCTGACCAACCTGATTTCATCGCTTCCACAGCGATTTTTTCACCAATACCACCATCGCCCACACCTTCTTCAACCACCACCAGTGGTTTACCTTGGGCTAAATGCTTCGTAATCGTTGCTATATCTAGTGGTTTCACAAATCTAAGGTTTAATAATGCTAGAGCCTTGCCACTTTCTTTCGCCAACGTATCACGGGCAGCTTGTGCATCTACAAAACGCGTTCCCACACTAACAATCAAACCATCATCGCCTTCAACAATTAATTCAGCTTTTCCAATAGGCAAAGCTTTTGGTGCCTCATCGGCAAGTCCCAAACCTGAACCACGTGGATAACGAATTGCCACAGGTCCATCAATATCATCTAATGCTGTTTTGAGCATATGCACTAGTTCCACTTCATCTTTAGGGCACATCATCGTCATGTTTGGCAAACACCTTAAATAGGCAATATCAAACATACCCGTATGCGTTGCCCCATCCGCACCGACAATACCTGCCCTATCCAAACACATCACTATATGCAGATTTTGAATACAAATATCATGGATAATTTGGTCATAAGCACGTTGCAAAAATGTAGAATAAATAGCTACGACAGGTTTCATGCCTGAACATGCTAGCCCGCCTGCAAAGGTGAGCGCATGTTGCTCGGCAATGCCCACATCAATACAGCGTTCAGGAAATGTTTTAGCAAACTTTGATAGCCCTGTACCACCAGGCATGGCTGCCGTAATGGCAACAATGGATGCATCTTTTTGGGCTAAATCAATCAGTGTATCACCAAAAGCCTGCGTATATGTTTTGGGTGCATTGGCATTTTTTATCGGTGCGCCAGACTTCAAACAATAAGGTCCTAAACCATGCCAAGTTTCAGGGTCTTCTTCGGCAGGTTCATAACCCAAACCTTTTTTCGTTAACACATGCAAAAGCACAGGACCTTTTAAATCTTTACAGTTCTCAAGGGTAGGCAACAGCGTATCAAAATCGTGCCCATCAATAGGTCCAATATACCTAAAGCCAAGCTCTTCAAACAATGTGCCTGGTGTAATCATGCCTTTGACATGTTCTTCCAAACGTTTGGCAACATCAAAAACTGCTGGCACTTTATTTAAAATCTTTTTCGCTGCTTCTTTGGCATTGGTATAGTTTTTATCAGTGATAATACGCGCTAAATACGATGACATTGCGCCTACATTCGGTGCAATCGACATTTCATTATCATTCAAAATCACCAGTAAATCATTATCATTGCCACCTGCATGGTTCAAGGCTTCAAACGCCATACCACCACCAAGCGAACCATCACCAATGACTGCAATGGCATGATTATTTTGATGCTGTAAGTCTCTACCTATGGCAAAACCATAAGCGGCTGAAATTGAAGTGGATGCATGCCCTGCGCCAAAGCAATCGTGTTCCGATTCTTTGCGCTTGGTAAAACCATTCAAACCACCATACTGACGCATAGTGGGCATACCTTCTAAACGACCTGTGAGAATCTTATGCGGATAAGCTTGGTGGCCTACATCCCAAACAATTTTATCACGCGGTGAATCAAATACATAATGCAAAGCAATAGATAGCTCAACCACGCCAAGCCCTGCACCCAAATGCCCGCCAATCGGGGCAAGTGTTTCAATCAAATAATCGCGCATTTGCTGAGAAAGCTCTGGCAATTGTGTGACTTTTAATCGTTTTAAAGCATCTACACCATCAATAGTATGCAGCAAATCTAAGTTTTTAGTATCTGACATTACTGCCCTCGCTTTAAAATATACACTGCCAAGTCTTGTAGCTGTTTGCCTGCAGTTCCTTGTAAAGATTCACAAGCATTTAGCGCAATCTCGCACATTTCATTGGCTAACTCACGGGCTTTTGTCACACCAAGTACTGATACATAAGTTGCTTTGTTTTGTGCCTCATCTTTGCCCGCACTTTTACCCAGCATTTCACTACTCGCCGTGGTATCCAAAATATCATCGGCAATTTGGAACAACAAACCCACCGCTTTACCAAATCGTGAACATGCCTCGAATTGTTGCGTATTTGCACCAGCCAATTTCGCACCAGCCTCGCAAGACCAGCGCAGCAACTCACCTGTTTTGTGCAGATGAATACGCTCAACATCCAACACATTGTCAATATTCTGATTCTCAGCCAAAATATCCATCATTTGACCGCCAACCATGCCTTGCATACCTGCTGCCAAAGCCATATCTTTAACAAGCACAACACGAAGATCTGCATCCACATCCAAATCAGCCAACAACTCAAAACTAAACGCCTGCAAAGCATCGGCGGCAAGCACTGCCGTTTCTTCATCAAATTGTTTATGGCAGGTGGGGTTGCCGCGCCTTAAATCATCATCATCCATACATGGCAAATCATCGTGAATTAGTGAATAAGTGTGCATACATTCAATGCTTGCCGCAGCAGGCATAGCAGCATCTAAATCTTTACCACCGCAAGCCTGATAGCAGGCCAATACCAATGCAGGGCGCACGCGTTTGCCGCCTGCAAGCAAAGAGTACAGCATAGCATCCAGCAAACGAGCAGGCACATGCGCTCGCTTTTGTTCTAAAATTTGTTTGCAGTATTGTTCTACCGATACGGCATGTTCAGCAAGAAAGCTTGGTGCTTGCATCAAATATCGCCATCAGTATCAAGCACTTGCAAGCGTTGCTCTGCATCATCAAGCAGCTTTTCACATTGGCGTGAAAGCTTCACACCCTCTTCAAAAGCTTTCACACTATCTTCAAGTGATAGTTTTCCTGACTCCAGCTTCTCTACCATGGTTGTTAAACCATCTAGCGCTTGCTCAAAGGATAAATCTTGCTGCTTATCTTGATTGCTCACCACTCACTCCCACGTCAAAAAGCTAAGATTAAAGGTATGCCAAAGTTTGTCTAGTTTACTATGTATACGCCACGAAAATTACGGAGTTTTGATGTATAACTCCTTAGCTTTATCCAATGCATGTCATGTTGACCAAAAAACAGTATTGGAAATACTTACAGATAAAGGTTGCGATTTTTTTTACCTTCACCAACGATGAAAACAAAAAACTACCGTCTAAATCAATAGATATACCATCATATAGCCACCCATCATCAACCAGGCAAACAATAGCATAGCAAGGATAAACGGTTTAATGCCTACACCCTTGAGTTTATCAAGGCTGGTTTCCATGCCCAAAGCTGTCATAGCCATGGTCAATAAAAACTGGTCAATATGTTGCAGTATTATCACCCATGATGCAGGTAGCAGATGAAAAGAGTTAAATACAACTACAGCTAAAAAAGCAAATGCAAACCAAGGTATGGTTAATGCTGTTTGGGTTTCTTTATGTCCACTGCTCCCATACCTAGCCCACCACCAGCCTACAAATAATAACGCAGGAACAAGTAACATCACACGGGTCATCTTCACAATCACAGCATCATTGCTCACAATTTGACTTATATCACTTGCTGCACCCACAACCTGCGCGACTTCATGTACAGTCGCTCCAATATAAATACCCCAACCATGTGCATCAAGATTCAAAATACCTAATTGATAAACAAGCGGATATATCAACATAGCTAGCGAACCAAACACCACAACAGTTGCCACAGCAGAGGCTGTTTGATGACCTTTCGCTTTCAACACAGGTTCAAAAGCTAAAATCGCAGCCGCACCGCAAATTGCACTTCCAGCCCCCGTCAATATTGCCGTCTGTTTATCCATACCCAATACAAACACTCCCACAATATACGCTATTAAAAGTGTACTCGTTACCACCATGCTTGCAGCCGCAAAACCAATCCAACCAACCATCATCACTTCTTGTAATGTAATATAAAAGCCATAAAGGATAACAGCCAACCTAAGGATTTTTCTCGCCGTAAAACTAATACCTGGCAACCAAGCTTCTGGCATACGATGGTGCAGAGTGTTGGCATAGAAAATACCCAGCACAATACCAATAATAAGTGGGCTAATGCCCATTTGATGCACCCATTGCCACTGGCTTATTTGTGTAGCTGCCAGCGCAAATAGGGTTACAAACAAAATACCATTACTGGTATCAGCACGCTTTTCTTTACTGAACATAGCTTTTCTCCACATACATATGGCGCGCAAACTTATAGGCTGACCATTATAATGAATAGTTATGATTTATAATAGAATATATCATATATGGTGATATATTTGCAGCATGACTATTCACCCCGATCATCTGGCAAGCTTTATTGCATTGGTTCAAACAGGTAGCGTCAGTGCTGCAGCTAAATCTCGTTGTTTAACACAACCTGCTATTTCCAACCAATTAAAGCGCTTACAAGATACGGTTGGTATGCCACTCTATCGAAGACAAGGGCGCGGCGTTCAGCTCACTGGCATTGGTGAGACCTTTTATCTTCATGCTTTGAAAGTTCAGCAATCCATGTTTGATTTAAATCGTTTTGCTGATGAATTACATGATTTACAAGCTGGGCGTATTTACTTATCAGCCAGTCAAACCATTGCAGGCTCTCTACTGCCCGCTGCACTTGCTTCTTTTCATCAAAAATACCCTAAAATTGAAGTGTTCGTGGATAGTATGAACAGCCAACAAGTCTTTGAGCGCATGAAACATCATGATTTGGGCTTGGTTGAAAGCCCATTGCCCTCATCTGTGCCTGAGTGTTGCACTGTCATACACCTTGGTGAAGATAAACTTGTCACGGTGATGCCTATCAACCATGCACTCACGACACATACATCCATTACATTAGACCAACTTGAAGATTACCCCTTGGTTTGGCGGGAACAAGGTTCTGGAACACGTGATATACTTGAGCGAGCATGGATGGCAACGCTGGGGCAACCGCCTCGTATTCAACTTTGCATGGGCGGCATATCTGCTGTGCTAGAATCTGTGCGGCAAGGTTTAGGTATTGGTATGGTATCACAATTTTGTTTACCAACTGGTGAATCAATATTGACCACACGTCCACTTCACCCACAATTGTTACGTCCTATGAGCTTGTTACAACCTAGCCATGCTTCTCCACTGGCAAAAATACTGGTTGATTTCCTCGTGCCTTATCTACGCTCACGGATAGATTCTAACTAGGGCCTGTTAACACTAATTCTGCTGGCGTCGATTCGGCCATTTTTTCGTTCCTGCAAGGCTTTGCAAGCGAAGTGTGCTTGTTGCACATAAGCTTGCGATAACGCAGAAGGACGGAAAAATGGCCAATCCCTGCGGGCTGCGCTCCAAATGAGGCCACTCGGCGTTGCTCGGCATTCATTTGGAACCACCAAACTTCACGCCTCGCACCTTGATTGGCCTCCTTTGGTGCAGCAGCGACAACATCATAATTAGTGTTAACAGGCCCTAAATATTCTCTATTACAATGGTCACCCATCATCATTCGCTATCAATAATATAAATAGAATGCTAAAAAGGAACTCGAACCGCTAGACAAAGCTCTTTCACATACGGGGCACCAAGTTCAAAGTAGCCCATCACTATATCTGCAAAGTCTTCTTCCAAGACCAATTCAGGTGGAATATCGGCAATGGCAATAAAGTCTTTGCGTTTCAACTCTTCAATCATGGGGTGGTCTTGCGGATAACCTTTAGGCGCGCGCTTTAATGATTTCCCACTCAAGGAAAAATGCTTACGGAATCGAGTCTCACTTTGTGCATCCATCCAACTTTGTGGAAAGGTGTCGATATGTTGCCGAATCATTTTTAAACCATCAGCGTGAGGATTCCATTTGCCTACCCCAATGAATACGCGACTTGGCTCAATATGCACATAAAACCCCGGCGCATGCACATCTTTACCCTGCTCATGACGGAACTGAATGCCGATATTCGTTTTGTAGGGTGTTTTGTTTTTGGAAAATCGCACATCGCGGTATACCCGCATCAATGACCCACCCATTTTACTGGCTTTTGCCATAAAATGTGGTGATAACTTCTCAAGTTGCGGTTTTATTTCTTCGATAAATGCAAATGCAGGCTCTCGTACCAAAGCTTCATATTCCAGCTTATGCTCATTAAACCAATCGCGATTATTGTTTTCCGCTAATCGCCGCAAAAAAGAGAATGTATCTTCGTTAAAACTCACTGCAATATTCCAATCACGCCAAATATTGTTTCAATTTTGTTTTAGAGCAAAGAAAGTGCGTGCAGCTTACAAGTTGTAAGTGAGCACACTTGATGCCGCTATGAAATAGAATTGAAATAATAGGCAAGTGATTAAACTACCATGCCTGCGCCGACGGTATTATTGGTGAATGAATCAATGATAATAAATGAACCCGTCATCCGATTCTCAGCATAACTATCGCAATTGAGTGGCTGTTGCAGCTTGAACCTAATCTGCCCAATCTCATTCATTTCCAATGTGTCCGCATCTTCTTTTTCAAGCGTATGAATTTCGCGCTTGAACACCACATCATCCACCAAAGCTTTAACCTGCCGCGTGGTATGCTTAATCATATATTTCTTGCGGCGTTCCAAAGGCTCATCACCAATCCAACATACGTTGGCTGTTAATGACTTCTCACCTGTGGTTGGCTCACCTGTATGCACCAACATATCACCACGAGAAATATCAATATTATCATTCAAGGTTAAGGTAATGCTTTGTGGCGCGAAAGCTTCTTCAAGGTTGCCATCAAAGGTTACGATTTCCTTCACGGTTGAAGATAAACCTGATGGTACAACCGTAATCGCATCACCAACTTTGATTGTGCCTGATGCAATCGTACCCATAAAACCACGATAGTCTGGCAAATCTGCAGTTTGCGGGCGGTTCACCAATTGCACTGGCATACGGAATGGTTTTTCATCCAAGTCATCCAATACAGAAAGCGATTCCAAAGTCTCAAGCAAGGTATCCCCTTCATACCAATCCATGTTTTCACCACGAATAGTTACCATATCGCCCGTAAGCGCAGATATAGGCGTACAAATCAAGTCTTTGATACCTTGTTTAGCGCAGTATTCATCCATTTCTTCACGGATTTTTTCAAATGTGGCTTGGTCATAATCCACCAAGTCCATTTTATTTACTGCCACAATCAAATGCGGGATACCCAATAACCCTAAGATATGGGTATGTCGTTTGGTTTGCGGCATCACACCATTTCTTGCATCAATCAAAATAATCGCAGCATTGGCAGTAGATGACCCTGTCACCATATTACGTGTGTATTGTTCATGCCCTGGGCAATCTGCCATGATAAATTTACGCTTAGGCGTAGCAAAATAACGGTATGCCACGTCAATGGTAATCCCTTGCTCACGCTCTGCAGCTAGACCATCAGTCAACATCGCCAAATCAATATCTGCAGCAGATGACACCGTGGTTGCACCTTTCTTTTTACGCACAGCCATCAGTTGATCTTCAAATGCGCCTTTGGTATCAATCAATAAGCGACCAATCAAGGTTGATTTGCCATCATCCACACTGCCTACCGTTACCAAACGCAACAGTTCAATTTCTTTTACCAAGTCAAAATTTGCTTTTGTCATTTTTTTTCCTCAAACCCTTAAAAGCTATAGGCACACACAGATACAATGAATATACTTACAACATCTGCTTTTATCCGTGTCCATCTGTGGCTAAATATTTTTAAAAATAACCTTCTTTCTTCTTATCTTCCATGGAATTACTTCCATGATCAATAATCCGCGTTTCCCGCTCCGAACGTTTCGATGCCGCTGCTTCAATCACAATTTCATCCATATTGGTCGCATCAGAACGCACAGCACCTGTGCATGGGCTACAACCCAAAGTACGGAAACGACTCATCACCATGGTTGGCTCTTCGCCTTCCAAATATTGGTCTTTATTTTCTTCGTAATATGGAATCAACATATCACCACGCTCAATCATAGGGCGCTCTTTGGCGAAATATAATGGTACAATCGGAATGTTTTCTTCACGAATGTATGACCAAATATCCATTTCCGTCCAGTTGGAAATGGGAAACACTCGTACTGATTCACCATCATGAATGCGGCCATTATAAATGTTCCACAACTCAGGGCGTTGATTCTTAGGATCCCACTGCCCAAACTCATCACGCATAGAGAACACACGCTCTTTGGCACGAGACTTCTCTTCATCACGACGCGCACCACCAAAAGCAGCATCATAACCACCTTCTTCCAGAGCATCCAAGAGCCCTTGTGTTTTGAGTGCACCGCAACAACGCGCTACACCAAACTCTTTAGGGTTCATACCTTTAGCAATCGCATCTTCATTACGGCGTACAATTAAATCAGCTCCAATTTCCTTGCAAAAATTATCGCGAAACTCATACATTTCCTTAAACTTAAAGCCTGTATCCACATGCAACAATGGAAAAGGAAGTGGCGCGGGATAAAAAGCCTTACGAGCCAAATGCACCAGCACTGAAGAGTCTTTACCCACAGAATACAGCATCACAGGATTGCGAAACTCTGCTACCACTTCACGGATAATGTGAATGGATTCAGCTTCTAGTGCTTTAAGTTGCGTTAGTTTATGTTTGCTCATTTTAGCCTCTATTACTTCTGAATAATAATGCGATGTTTACCATCACCCACTTCTTCAATGGATAGCACCTTATACCCCTGCTCTTCGCACGACGCAGGCACATTATTCAGTGGCTCACCTTCATTTAAAATCACTTCTAAATCTTGCCCTTGTTCCATTTTGGCTAATTGTAGCTTCACCTTCACAAAGGTCATGGGACATGTCTCATTGGTAATATCTAAAAAATTCATGGTTATTAATCCTTATCTACTTAAACAAATACAATGTGCGCATTTTCTGATTCATTGAGGAATGTGGCAACACCCACCACATCTTCAACTTCTTCAATCAAGTCATCACGCTCTAGCTCTAAAATATGCAGTGCCATTTCACATGCTTGAAAGCGAACACCCAAAGCATGAGCGGCTTCAATCAATTCAGGAAGTGTGGCCACATTATGTTTTTTCATCATGCTGGTCATCAAATCAGGGCTGGCTCCGCCAAAATTTAAGCGTGAAAGGGGCAGTTTGTTGCGCCCCCCCATGAGAAAGTTAAATGTTTTAGCCAAGATACCTTTACCCAAAGCTTTATGCCCATACTCTTTTTTGAGCACATTCAAGCCCCAAAAGGTAAAGAAAATTGTAACTTTACGATTGGTCGCTGCAGCCCCTGTTGCCATGACAAACGCCGCTAAAACTTTATCAAAATCACCACTAAAACAAACCAATGTTAAATCTTTTTTGTCCGTTTTTACTTCAACTTTATCTGTCATATCAAGCTCCTTTCTTTGCTGCTTTGCCAGCAATCGGGTTCACATGCAAACCGCACTCTGCCACAGCATCTTCCTGCTCCCACCACCAGCGCCCTGCTCTAGGGTCTTCACCCACTGAGATAGCTCGCGTACACGGCGCACAACCAATGGATGGGTAAAACTTATCGTGCAGCGCATTATACGGCAGTTCATGCGATTTGATATAGTCCCATACATCTTGCTCAGACCAGTCAATCAGCGGATTATACTTTTTGATACCAAATGCTGCATCATCTTCTACTGCTTGCATGGTCGCGCGCGTTTTCGCCTGTTCACCACGCAAACCTGTCACCCAAGCCTCCGCATCTTCTAATGCACGCTTCAATGGCTTGATTTTGCGCACAAAACAACATTGTTTACGCTTCTCAATGCTATCATAAAACAAGTTTACACCATCTTGCTTCACCATGCTTTCCACATCATTCGCATCAGGGAAATATAAGTCGATATCCAAGCCTTTTTCCTTACGCCATGTTTGCATCACATCATACGTTTCTTGTGGCAGTCTGCCTGTATCCAAGCTGATGATACGTATATGCGGCGCATGTTGGCGGATAAGGTCTAACAGCACCACATCTTCCGCACCAAAACTGCAAGCAAACACAACCTGATTAAACGACTGCTCGGCTTGACGTAAATACGTTATACTCTGCTCTACCTTATTCATTTAAACCAAACTCCTTTATACGCAATCCATTAAAATCTCAAACCAATCATGGGCCACCATAAACTTGCAACCAACAAAAACAGTACAAATGCTGAAGCTGAAAGTACTGCTCCGTATTTTAACATCGCAGATGGGCGCACATAACCACTGGCATAAATCATAGCATTGGGTGGTGTGCCCATGGGTAACATAAAGGCAAAACCCGCAATAATACCAATGGTCAAAGCAATCGTAACTGGCGCAATACCCACTGCCACACCCACAGGAATAGCAATCGGCAATACAATGGCAACGGCGGCGGCATTACTTACCCCTTCGGTAAACAAAAGTGTCACCAATACCAATAATGCAATCAACGCCAAGCCTGTGACATCGCCTGGAATTAAAGTATGAGCAAGCCAAAGGGCTGCGCCTGTATCCGATAAGGCTTTGCCAATGGCAATCGCACCCCCATACATCAACACCACACCCCATTGCACATGGCTTTCCACATCTTTCCAATCTGCCAACCTAAAGACAAACATCAATACTACACTCATCAAGGCAATACTTGCTAGGGCATTGGCATGCCCTGCAAAAAGCCATGCCACCACCGTGCCTAAAAGCAGAAAACTCATCATCCAACCTTTAATACTTAAAGCACCAAGCTCTAGTTTTCGCTCAGTGAACTTATCTTGAACCGCTTGCATATCCAAGCGTGCTCCTTTGGTCATATAGCGCAGCAATAATGCCGCCATCAGCAATACGCCGAACACCAACGGCAATGCCGCCAAACTCCATTGCATAAAAGAAAAACTTTGCCCTGTAAGCTCGTCCACCAAAGCCAAGGCAAGTGGCCCACGCGCACCACCAAGCAAGGTTGCTACACCACCAATGATAGCACCCCAAGCCAAAGCGAAAAAGATAGCTTGAGCATAAGCATTTCCTTTCTTTAATCCCAGCGCACGCACCGTTTCCCAAGCAATGGGTAAAAATAATGCAGCCACTGCATGCTCAGGCATCACAAATGCCATACTTGCAGGCAAAAGAAGCATGGTCATAAGCAGCCGCTGCTCACTTTGACCCGCTTTTTTCAAAACCATCAATGCCAAACGCTCCGACAAGCCACTTTGCATCACGCCTGCCACCAGCATAAACGCACCCAAAATAAAGAATACTGCAGGGTTACCAAAAAATGCAAATACATCCAAAGCTGAAAATACACCGAGCATGGGCAACAAGGCTAATCCCAGCAATGAAGTGATTGGTAAGGGAAGCAGCTGACTCACCCACAAGATTAAGCATAAAACAAATACCGATAATGCATGATAACCTTGCAAGCTTAATCCTTGTGGCACTTCCCTTTGTACCGCAAAAGCAAACAAGGCTGCAATCATAAACAAGGCTGCAAATGGTTTAATTTCTTTTAACACCAACTGACGGATAGATTGCTTTTGGCTAGTTTGTTCTTTGACCCGCAAATGCCTGCGTAAACCATCCGCCCAACCATCAAACTTTCTTCCCAGAGAAGATACACCCCAACGTGTTGCTAGCGTTGCCGTTCGACTGCTATCAAGCACCCCACTTTCCATGGGTGTAAGTACGCGCCCCATATCTCTAAGCCTATGCGTAGGAATTTGCGCCTCTTCCAATAGTTGATACTGCTCAAGCAATACCGTTTCAATATCATCCAAAGATGGGATATTTTGATGTTCCAACGGCGTGTTCGGCAAAGGTCTAAAGGGAACCAATAAAGGCACCACACCTTGAGCAATCAACTTCTCCATACCCAGAGTTGTTGATGCAATCGGCTCTAAACCTACAATCAAATGGCTCACCACCGTACCTGGTCTAAAGATGGTACAAGCATGTGCTAAAGCTTTGAATACAGCATCTTGGCCACCATGTTTAGCTTTACCAGGGCAAACCTCATTAAATCTCGATGCTTCAAAGACTTCCAAGTTACAAATAAAAATATCTAACCCAGCAGCATACAACGCATCTATCACGGACAAATCTTTAGGTGCAACTGTTTCCAAAGCAATTTGCCTATGCCCCAAATGGCGGCGGAGTAAAGCAATGACAGGCAATAATTTTGATAACCCAGCATCATCAGATGGCGCAAACCCATTGTATAAATACACGGTATCAATCTCACGCTCAGCCAAGGCTGCCACTACAACTTCTACCAATTCTAAAGGGTCTCGCAAAGGTGGCTCTGCTTCATTAAGCATAGAATCAAACTGGCAATAGGCACAAGCTTCACCCTTATTTGCAAAGAAGCCACAGCCCATAAAAGGTTGCAAAATAAGCAGTTTGTCATGCAAGGATGCAAAACTGCCCATACGTGAGCCCTGGCGTGTACGCTGCTTATAAAACGCTGGTGCTTCAACCAACTCTACAGTTTCCTGCTCACCACCACACTCAAGCACAGCCTTATTACCATGCACCGATGCAATCGAAAAGCCACTTTCTTCTGTATAAGGCTGACCCACAGGTACAGAACAAAAGTGACCTGATGGCAAACGTAAATCCAACACTGTTTCTGCACCATTGGTCTGCGCCAACCAGCGTGAAGCCTCTGGCAAGCCATGCGGCAAAGCCAAACCACGGCTCACCAAAGAAAGCTTGGTACGCCCAGGGTTGGAAAATGGATGCAGGTCGTCAGTCATGGATATTTAAACTTTACGCTCAACCAAAATTTTCCATTGGGTATCTGATATTTGTTCTTTGCTTAACACACCTTGACCTTGCTCCTCTAAGGATAGCGGCACATTCTCAATCGGCTCACCATCATCAAGAATAACGAAGAGTTGGGCACCAACAGGTAAACCAGCCAACTTAATTTTCGTTTTCACAAAATTCATCGGGCAGGCTACACCTGATAAGTCCAATGTAGTCACTTGTTCAGATGTTTCAACTTGTTCAGGTTGAGCTGCTTGCGCCTCTTCTTCCTCGGGCACTGCTGCAAAACGTTTTTCAGCCAAGGATACAAATGCCGCTTGTGCATCTTTAAGCTTGGTTACACCTGCTGCGGGGTCAGACAAATCAATGCTCATCATCGCACTTTGCACTGCCATGAATTGTTGCATGACTTCCGTATCAGAACCCGCATTGCTCATTAACAAAGCAAACACCTCTGCATCATCTTCAGGTGCTTCTCCATACGCCACCAAAAATGCCCTAGCCGTTGAAATCAAAGAACGTTTAAGTGCTGTTTGCGCTTCTGCCCAAAACATGGCATCAGCATGTGCTTTAGCAATCATCAACTCATATTCCGCTTCCGAAATCAAAGCATCGGACATAGACAATACAGCACCCGCACACTCACCTTTTTTATTGCCTTTGGTATTAAAGGCTTCATTTTCTGACCAGTCATAAATCAAGCCGTCCACTTCGCCTGCATCAGCCTTAAAGGGAGCCAATATTTCAGATAAACCTTCTTTACCCAAACGCTCTGCCCAGTCATGAACCGACTCATCATCTTTACGTCCATCTTTATAAGCTTGGAGCACAGCAATGCCCGCTTCTGGTGCATATTTGGCTGGCACCCAATCAGAGGCAAAAGCAAAAGATTCACCCGCTACACCCGAGCCACCCACATGCAATTGATAATGCGGCACAGGTTGCCCTGCAATCTTTTTCGCCATGCCATGAAAACCCAAATCTGCAATATGATGACGACCACAAGAATGCTGGCAACCCGATGCTTTAATCGTAATACCAGCCAATGCAGGATCTTGTTTCAAATCTACCATCAAAGGCTGCAATGCCTGCGCCAAACCACGGCTAGACGTAATGCCCAACCTACAAGTTTCAGTACCAGGGCAAGCTGTAATATCCGATATGCCCCGCGCATAAGATGTGCGAAGGTCAGCATTACCCAACACTTCAACCACATCATCCACTTTTTCTGGGTTTACATCGACAATTACCAAGCCTTGCTCTGTGGTGAGGCGCAATTCATTCGTACCACCTAAACGTGCAGCTTGAGCTACAGCACGACATTGCAAGGGTGTTAAATCACCGCGAAAAACATTCAAAAGAATTGATGTCTTGCCATCATGTTGCGCCACAATACCACTTTCTTCAAAAGGCATATGCCCCGTTGGTGAACGCCAGTTGGTGCCTTCAAAGACTACATCAGGCAATGTACCTTCAATCACCGCCCGTTGTTTTTTATATTCTTCAATAAAGCCTTCTTCACCCAGTTTTTGCGCCACATATTTCAGGCGTGCCCGGGCTCTGCGTTTACGGTCTGAGTATTTGAAATGCATACGCATCAAAGCTTCGCCCACAATCAACACATCAGACTCTTCAATGAAGTCTTCTAACTTGATAGCAGGCATAGGTTGCGAAGACAAGCCACCTGCCGCCCATACTTCAAAGCCAAACTTACCGTCTTGTTGCTTAGCAATATATCCCACATCATGCATACCACCCAAACCACAATCGGTAGCACAACCTGAAAATGTCACTTTAAATTTACGTGGAAACTGTTGCGCCAATGGATGGCGCAAGAAATATTCAGCAAACTTACGTGCATGAATTGTCACATCTGCATGTTCAGCAGGGCATTTGCCTGCCAAGAAACAAGTCGAAACATTGCGCACAGTATTACCACAAGCTTCACGCGATGTGATGCCTGCCGCATCCATTTTGCGAAGGAATGGAACAACATCTTTAAGCGCCACAAAGTTTGCCTGAATATCTTGACGTGTGGTGATATGCACAACCTTTTCAGGTGCTTCTTTAAGTGTACCATCTGTTGGCATTGCACCAGCATATAATTCGGCACACTCACCCATCACTTCCAATTGCGCAGGCGTAAGCACACCACCTGGAAACTTGGCACGAATCATTTGCACGCCTTCTTGCCGCTGCCCATACACACCCATCTGCAAGCGGAATGGAGTAAACCTTTCTTCAGGCATGGTTCCAGCCTTGAATGCCTTATAACCAGCTTCAAATTCATCCACATCAGATGTTTGTGCAAAATCAAATGTACTCATCTTCTTACCTCTCATTCCTACTCAAGCTTACACTAAAATTGAAGCGCAAGCATCCTGCACGTAGAAAATCACCTCTACGCTTTTCATGCATTGAATTGTTTTTAAACTGTTGTCTTAGTTATTCGCCAAACTTCAATTCGCAAGCTTGCTCATAAGTGACCAAGTCTGTAATCGTTGGGTTGTCACCACACAATGGACACTGTGGGTCTTTACGAAGTTTAAGCTTTTTCCATTCCATACGTAAGGCATCAAAAGTCATCAACTTGCCTGATAATGAATCACCAATACCTAACAATTCTTTCACCGCTTCAACTGCCTGAATCGTGCCAACTGCTCCCGCCAATGCGCCTAAAATACCCGCTTCAGAACACGATGGAACTAGCCCTGCTGGCGGTGGCTCTGGGTATAGGCAGCGATAACATGGGCCTTCTTTGTGCACATGCGGTTTGTAAGTCGCTACTTGCCCTTCAAAACGGAACATCGCACCTGAAATCAAAGGTTTCTTCTCAAAATAACATGCATCATTCACAAGAAAACGGGTTGGGAAGTTATCACAGCCATCAATAATCAAATCATACTCTGAAATGATGTCACGAATATTTTCTTCCGTGACAAAATAGTTATACACATTCACTTTCACATCAGGATTCAGCTCTTGCATGGTTTGCTTGGCTGATTCCACTTTAGGCATACCCACACGTTTGGTATTATGGATAATTTGACGCTGCAAGTTGGAAGAATCCACAATATCTGCATCGGCAATACCAATCGTACCTACACCAGCTGCCGCCAAATAATAGGCTACGGGTGAACCAAGCCCACCTGCACCAATCATAAATACTTTAGATTCAAGCAATTTGCTTTGTCCTTCCGCACCCACTTCTGGCAAGATAATATGGCGTGAATAACGCTCAATTTGTTCTTCTGTAAAATCAATCATGTTTTTTAACCTCTACTCACCACGAAGAGCACGAAGAGCACGAAGTTTTCATTTTCAACTTTGTGCCTTTGCATCTTTATGGTTAAAACTTTATGCTTCTATATTCTTAAATAAATCCGTGGACATGTATCGCTCTGCCATAGATGGTAGAATCACAACAATACGTTTACCCTTCATCTCATCTTGGGCTGCAACCCTTAAGGCGGCAGTCACCGCTGCACCAGAAGAAATTCCACCTGGAATCCCTTCTTCATCCGATAAGCGTCTTGCCATAGCCACAGCATCTTCATTACTCACTTGCTCCACACTATCCACAATATCCATATTCAAGTTATGCGGGATAAATCCTGCACCAATACCTTGAATCTTATGTGGCCCGGGCTCACCACCAGAAATTACAGGAGAATCTTCAGGCTCAACGGCAATGGCCTTAAAGTTTGGATTGCGTGCCTTGATGACCTCAGCCACACCTGTAATCGTGCCACCTGTGCCTACACCTGCGACAATCGCATCCACGTTGCTATCGCAATCTTTCCAGATTTCTTCAGCCGTGGTTTGGCGATGAACTTCTGGATTGGCAGGGTTCTCAAATTGCTGCGGCATAAATCCACCTTCAATGGTTTCGACCAATTCAGCTGCTTTAATGATTGCGCCTTTCATACCCAAGGGAGCGGGTGTAAGTACCAATTCAGCGCCTAGCAATTTAAGCAGTTTCCTACGCTCAATACTCATAGACTCAGGCATGGTTAGAATACACTTATAACCTTTAGCACGCGCCACAAATGCCAAAGCAATACCCGTATTCCCTGAAGTTGGCTCAACAATCGTACCGCCTTCTTGAAGTAAACCTTTGGCTTCTGCATCTTCAATCATGGCTTTACCAATACGGTCTTTTACCGAATTTAGCGGATTAAAAAACTCACATTTGACCAAAATTTCAGCATCCAAGTCTGCACCAATTCGATTCAAACGAATCAATGGCGTATTGCCAATGGCTTCTGCTGCATTATTAAATATCGCCATGATAAACTCCTTTCTAACCTTTCAATCTTTTCATCTTGTAGCTATCCAAACAAATTGTAGCGATTCAAATTGCTGTGCTTTTTTCAAGGGCAAGGCAAAAAAGCGCAGCTTACTTTCTGCTAAGCGAGCATTTTTTAACGCCGCACTTGAGAAAATAAACAGTGATATGGATAGCTACAGCTAGCCTTCAATAATACCCTGCTCAATCGGCTCAACATGTACGCCATCCAGCGCTTCAAGCCATTTTACAGATGCTTCAACCACTTCTGTTTCACCTTCAATTTCAAGCCCAACCAAACCCATATCTTCTTTGACTTCCGCCATACGAATATTGGTCACCACATCAAACTCTTTGGCCAGTTTCCAAATCACAGGTTCAGTGACTTTTTCTTTATCGAAATTTAAATATACTCGTAATTTCATTTTCATCTCCTCTTCTGGAGCTGAGAAACCTTTGTTCGAAAGCAAGGCTTAGTGAGTTCGAGAAGCGCAGCGTATATTGCTATACGTGAGCATCACAGAACTCGCTATAACGCAGCTATCGGATAAAGGGACTCAGCGACCACCTGCAATTGCGGGCACGATAGAAACTTCATCACTATCTTTTAAAGCTGTATTACGCCCATCTAGAAAACGCACATCTTCATCATTCAAATACACGTTTACAAAACGACGAATTTCACCGTTTTCATCACAAAGGCGTTCTTTCATGCCGGGATGCGCTGCTTCTAGATTATCAATCAAATCACCAATGGTTGCGCCATCAATGGATACTTCATCTGCGCCGCCTGTAAGCTTGCGCAAAGGTGTTGGGATTCTTACTGCTACTGTCATACTATACTCCTGTTTCTTCTTATTTTTTTATATACTTTACTGGACACCGTCGGCTTCTGCCAACACATCGAATTCTTTAAGTGATGCACCAATCACACGTGGTTTCGCCACTTCATTAATTACCGCTTCTTGGGTTTTTAGACCATTACCCGTGATACAAAGTACGATAGATTCATCTTTCGGCAACTTACCTGATTCAATCAATTTTATCGCACTGCCCAAAGTCACCCCGCCTGCTGTTTCAGCAAAGATACCTTCAGTTTCAGCAAGCAACTTCATAGCTGCAATGACTTCTTCATCGGTCACATCTTCACACCAGCCGCCTGATTCTTTAATCACACGATTGGCATAAAAACCATCCGCTGGATTACCAATCGCCAATGATTTAGCAATGGTATCTGCTTTCACAGGGTGAATCATATCTGTACCATCTTTGACTGATTTAGAGATAGGTGAACAGCCTGTAGCTTGTGCGCCATACACGGCAGTTCCCGTATCCTCAATCAAACCAAGTTTGATAAACTCTTTGATTGATTTATCAATTTTGGTGCACAATGAACCCGAAGCCATAGGCACAACCACGTGTTTGGGTGCTTTCCAGCCCAATTGCTCCATGATTTCATAACCCATAGACTTAGAACCTTCCGCATAAAATGGGCGAACATTCACATTCACAAATGCCCAGCCATATTTACCCGCAACTTCAGAGCATAAGCGATTCACATCATCATATTGACCTTTAATGCCAATGATGTTTGTGCCAAAAATACCTGCACCCAACACTTTACCTTGCTCCAAATCTTCAGGAATAAACACATATGACTCTAAGCCTGCCGCTGCTGCATTAGCAGCTACAGAACCCGCAAGGTTACCTGTTGATGCACATGCCACAGTTTTAAAGCCAAACTCAACAGCTTTGGATAAAGCCACTGCTACCACACGGTCTTTAAAAGATAATGTTGGGTAACATACCGAGTCATTTTTAATATAAAGCTCTTTCACACCCAAGGCTTTAGCTAAGCGGTCTGCTTTCACCAATGGGGTAAAACCATTGTTTGCACCAACTTTTGGCTCACCATCAATAGGAAGAAGCTCTTTATAGCGCCACATATTTTGTGGGCGCGATTCAATCAACTCACGGGTGAATTTACCCTCAAGCTTTTCATAGTCATAAACCACTTCTAATGGGCCGAAACAAAATTCACACACATGGGTAGGCTGAATATCATATTCTTGACCACACTCACGGCATTTTAAGGCACGAACGATACTTTCACTCAATGTTATCTCCTATGCAAAAAAGCGTCCTCTTTTGCGCAACATTATTTAGGAGTCACTAAATAGACCATCTAAGCTTACGGCAGAAACTTCCCAAAAGAGTTGCTTCAATCCAGCTCTCGCTACGTCAGTTGATTTGGCATCGTAGCTCAAGCTACGACCTGCATCGCCTTTCTTGCGATAGCCAAATTGCACCAACTCCGTAACACTTAGATAACCTCTTCAGTGGCTCCTTTACTTCAAAACTTTTTATACAGAATCCGAAAACAAAAAAACCCTCGCGATAAGCGAAGGTTGAAAGAAAATGCACGCAGTGTGCGAATAAACTCACAACCCGAACATTATCGCTCCTAGACTTCAAACACTCTAGGCAGGCATTGGCACCATTCCTTCTCGCCCTATCTCTTAGGATAAAACTTGAGGCGGTTGCCGCAGTTTCACAGGGCCTGTAACCCTCCACTGCTCTGGATAAACTCGGATCCAATATGTGTGCCGAATTATCGGCAGTATTTTTTAAAACGCAAGCAAAAAGATTGATGCCTAGATTTAACACTTGCCCCCCCCCGCAACCCGTTATGGTTTCCACAGTTCAGTCTAAATAAAGGAGTATGAAAACATGAACATTATTTTCAAAACAGCTATTATTCTCTCAGGGCTTTTGCTTGCCAGTTGCGGGGGCAGTGATAGCTCAACCAGCAATACAACCTCAACCAATTCATCTAATTCAGGCTCAAATACAGCCGCGTCCAACCCTGCATGCACAGTCGCTGGTAACAACGTCTTTGTCACCAACAACAGCTCGTGTGATTACAATGGAAATACCGCGACCTGCACTAACGGTTCTATTTCGTATATGGGATTAAACGCAGGCACTTCTATCACAGTGAATGGTATTACTTTTTCCTGCCAATAAACATAAAGACATGAAGGGGTAGCACAATGGCTACCCCTTATACTTCATCACAAACACTAACCTATTTAAAAATCACATACAGTCATCACTCAATTTCTTTAATAATCACCTGATCCGATTGAAAACACCCAGGGTTCCACATGGCATTGGTTGCAGTACCACCCACACCTGATGCCTGTATGCTCACTGTATGTAAACCAACACCCAAACCAGAGAATATTCCCGTCATTGAAGACTGTACGCCATCACTCGTCACGCCAGCTTCTGCCGCTTTGATTGTGCTACGGGCCCAGCCATTCGTTGTAGCCACATTATCGACTGTAAGTTCAAATGTTACGCCTGTTCCTGCAATACTCCCCGCATACAACCTACCCTCAAATCTGATTTCTACATTCGATGTCGCACTGACTTTATTGAATGTGCCAATATCTGCAATTTTGGTGTATGTTCCATTAAGTACATTAGCCAATGCGCCACCAACAGGGCATGTCGCTTGAAGCACAGTAGGGTTATGTGTGGTACGTTGCTGAATAGCTGTTTGGTTTGTCATCGTGCTATTCAAATTCGTGTGAATATCTGCCGCATTGTTGTTAATTGCGGTTACCAACGCATCAAAGTTTGCATTCACATCTGCTGCCTTGGCTGGTGTTCCCGCTGTAAACGTTACGGGTACTGCCGCTGCGGCAAATGCTTGAGTAGAGGATAGTAATAATACTACCGCTAAAGTTAAAATATGTTTCATGATTAATCCCTCGTCTTTTTATGATATCTTATTGCCAAGTTGTTTCATCCCAATTGCCTCGATCCCAAGTTAAGCTTGAAGATGAAGCTGATCCACTTCCACCAGAGCTACCGCCACATGAGGATAAAATTAAAGTGGCAAATATAACTATGATTGATATCCAAGCTTTCATATGTCACTCCCGTTAATAATTAAAGCTTCCATTGATGGTAACACTGGACAAAGTCCCTGAGCTAAGCGTACGTAAGGCAACAACATTGGTAAGCTGAAGGCTTTTTGTAGTTTTGTTAAAAGTAACACCTGGCACTTGAGAGCCAACACTATCTGCACGCCAACTCATAACACTCGTAGCGGTAATATAATTGAGGGTCACAGAATAGGTCATACCAAACGCTGACTGCGCTTCTGCATATGCTATCGTCAACTGATCTGGAGCGGTGGCTTCTGCACCATAAATAGTAAGGATATACTGAGTTATAGGGGTAGTCACATCACTCACATGGGCATTAGCTGCAGTGAAATTTGCCCCTGTTGGCACATCAACCAGACCAGACCCTGAAAATGTCGCGGAGCCCGTCGCAGACAGCAAGCCCGTACTGGAAGATGATCCACCACCTGTTGTACCGCCTGAGCTTGTTGTACCACCTGAGCTTGTTGTGCCTCCTGAACTAGAGCCACCCCCACCACATGCAACCAATAAAGTTACGGCAAGCACCATCGATAACATTGATTTTAATTTCATTGTTTCCTCCTAGCATAATTATCTTTAATCTTATGCTAAGTTTAGACCACCAATCCATACCCACAATAACCTAAACAGGTTATATTTTGCCTGTTTTAGCCTCTTATTTTGATACGAAAAGGAGTTTATACGTTTGAATGATTACGCAAATGAATGCGAATGATGGTTCCAAGCTTAGATGAACGAATGACTAGGTGTGCATTCAAATCTTTAGTGCGCCATTTTAAGTGATTCAATCCACGACCAAGCTTAACTTCGTCCAAATCAAAACCCTGCCCATCATCTGCAATACAAAAGCCTGCTCGATGAACACGAAAGAAAATTTGGCGAGGCTGAGCATGTCGCATACTATTATTAATTGCCTCTTGCACGATACGCATCACATGCAATGTCGCCTCAGTGCTTTCGGGTAAATGTTTGGGGCGACATCTTATCAACCATTGCAGTTGGATACCCAGTGGTTTTAGCCTTGGTTCTATGCGCTCTCGTAACATGCCAAGCATAGTTAAAACATCAGCTTCAATATCCAAAGAGTCCATCACCATCCGCAATTCATCTAATGCCTGATAAATGCTATCACGCAAAGCATCATCGCTGTGCTGTTGTTCAGAAAGCGAAAGTGCGCCCACCAAATGACCACCCAAACCATCATGCAGCTCTCGTACAATACGTTTGCGCTCATCTGAAATTGCCATGTTTCGTTCTAGCGAGGTAATCCGCTGATGTTGTTCATCCAATAAAGATTTTTGTTCTTCTAACGAAGTACGCAAGTGCTTTGAAAAATTCTTCTCAACCGTTAAACCATGTAAAAAACGGACAAATAACACCAGCAATGCAGCCAAAGAAAAGGCTACAGAGCCTAAGTAATAAATGTACGGTGTTTTCTTCTCAATATGGAAAGCAACAGGAATCCAATCCACAAAGCCAAAGCCTGCGACTTCAAGAATACAAATACCTAGCCATAAGTGTAGGTATTGACCAAAGCGAAGCCATCCCGAAAAAGCCAAATAAATCAAGTGTAACATCATGACAAGCCCGCCCATATGTAACACAAGCGCAAAAAATAATTGATGAGTATTATCAGCGAAGTATAAAAGCAAACTTCCCACGACAATATAAGCAATTAAAACATACTCAAACCAATATAGGCGTCGCTGTAGCATTCGAAGCATAAACAAATAATAAAAACACATCGACCAAGCCACCGCAGTATGCGTTACCCAACGCCAAGTCAACTGTGGTAATGGCACATTCACCCAAAAACTATCTAAAATATATAAGCAGCTAATCAAGCTACCCAAGGCAAACCATAAAAATGCTACATCTCGAGAAACTATTAACCAAACAAGCAGCATCAGCCCAACTGCCAAATTGATAGCAAAAGCACCTACACTCAATTCATGGGAGCGCAAAAGTTGAGTGCGATATTCCGGTAATAAATTCATATCATCGCCTACAAATATAGGCGATAGCCCAGCCCTGCCATTCGCAAAGCCACGTAAGCGTATGCGTATCTCATTGTCACCTATTCTTAGCAGGCTTGGAGATACTTGGATATAAAGTGGCAAGTTCCAATACCGAGAAACAGGCTCCTCCATTGAGCCCCCACTTCCAGCCAATTGCCCATTGATATAGGCTTCTGCATTCATACTCGACCTTGGTATATAAACACCCCAAAGTTTCCTAGGTTTTTCT
This sequence comes from Ghiorsea sp., assembly GCA_027080505.1. GTDB lineage: Bacteria > Pseudomonadota > Zetaproteobacteria > Mariprofundales > Mariprofundaceae > Ghiorsea. The sequence goes on along the minus strand of JALWRX010000123.1, from coordinate 12,994 downwards.
TCTAAATAAACATGGAAACGATACCATCCAAACCCATCATACTTTGGTATGCGCTTATCCCATGCATCAGGAAGGCGAACAGTACTCCACGTTTGGAACGCATCTCCTGATAACGAAAAGTCTGCCACCGATAAACGATGTGCACCTTGAATATCATCAGGAGCTCTCAACAACATAGATACAACAGCAATCATGGCAACAGTGCCCAAAAACCCACCCATCAAAAGTGCGAGCTTTTTTGTTAATGAGGGCAAACTATTCTGTTCGAATGATTCCATGCTGTCGTGCTTTTCGAATAGCTTTCTTTCCAGAACTCACCTGTAGTTTTTTGTAAATATGCCTAATATGCACACCCACTGTATGAATGCTGATATACAGTTTATGCGCAATTTCAGCCCGTGTGTAACCAAGCGCTAAATGTTCCAACACTTCAACTTCACGCGGTGTTAAATGCATATCTTCATGAACAGTTGTTATACCTTGAGGGGGGTGCAAATGCCGTAATAATGCTTTAGCAATACGAGGACTAACTGGCATATCACCACCTATAGCACTCATAATCGCTTCAGCCAAATCAGAAAGAGGCGCATCTTTGAGCAAATAACCCTGTGCGCCCAATGCCAATGCTTCCAACACATGATGTTCATCACCATGAATCGTAACCACAAGGCATATCACCTCATGTGACATTGATTTGCAATAGCGAATCAAGTCTAATCCGCTGCCATCAGGCAACCCTATATCAACAATCAATATATCCGTATTACCTTGGGCAAGAAGTGCCATAGCCTCACGAACGCTACCTACTTCAGCAAGCAGTTTTAGCTCTGGTTGCGCTGAAATGGCTTGCGTTAATCGCTGGCGACATAATATATCGTCTTCAACGAACAAAACATGATATGTTCTGTGTTTATGAGCTTCCCGACTGTCCATATCACACCCATGTTAGACAATAAAACGGCTGACAACAACCCAGTGAGTCACTTGTAAGAGCAATAATACTCTGTAATCAATGTCTGCTACCTCTAAAGATTCTTACAAATCGCGATACTGGCTTCAGGCTTGTTCAGTGTATAAATATGCACACCCGCTGCATCATTGGCGATTAAGTCCTGACATTGCCTGGTCGCAATCTCAATTCCCATTTGTTTCACCGCATCCAAATCATCTTGAATGGGGCTCATTTTCTCATGCAACCAATCAGGAATACTTGCGCCACACATTTGAGAGAAGCGCACAATTTGTTCATAATTGGCAATGGGCATAATGCCAGGAAGAATAGGAATCGTGATACCCATCTTTTCAGCCTGCTCTCTAAATCGGTAATAGTGTTCATTATCAAAGAAGTATTGGGTGATGGCAGCAATTGCACCTGCATCTTGCTTCATTTTTAAATACTTCAAATCATCAGCAACACCGCCCTTAGATTCAGGGTGACCTTCCGGATAGGTTGCGACCGCAATCGAAAAACCGCCTTGCTGGCGCACAAACTTCACCAAGTCTGTAGCATAAGCAAAGCCGCCTTTCACCGCTTGAAAACCATCTTGACCTTCAGGCGCATCACCACGTAATGCCAAGATATTCCGCATATCAGAAGCTTTGTATTGGTTTAACAACTTTGCCAAATCATCTTGTGTAGAGCCCACGCAAGTTAAATGCGCCATAGGCTCTAATGTCGTTTCTTTTTTGATGCGTTCTACAATACGCAGTGTGCGGTCTTGGGTTGTACCCCCTGCACCATAGGTTACCGATACAAACGATGGATTAAGTGGTGTAAGCTCTTGAATACACTGCCATAAGTTTTCTTCACCTTTGTCTGTTTTGGGTGGAAAAAACTCAAATGAGATGGATCGTTTGCCTGCTTTTTTACAGCCTGCTAAAATATCTTCTAATAACACTTACAACCTCGGAACAGTCACACCGCGCTGCTTCATATATTTGCCTGCTCGGTCTGCATAGGATGTTTCGCATTCTTCATCGGATTCAAAGAACAAGAATTGTGCCACACCTTCATTGGCGTAAATTTTCGCTGGCAATGTGGTGGTATTGGAAAACTCTAGGGTCACATGCCCTTCCCACTCAGGTTCAAGCGGGGTGACGTTCACAATGATACCACAACGCGCATACGTCGATTTACCCAAACAAATCGTCAACACATTGCGCGGAATTTTTAGATACTCCACCGTGCGTGCCAAAGCAAAAGAATTGGGTGGAATAATGCAAACATCCGACTTGATATCGACAAAGCTTTTGTCATCAAAGTCTTTAGGATCAACCGTAGCTGAATGAATATTGGTGAACACTTTAAACTCATCCGAGCAACGCACATCATAACCATACGATGACAAGCCATAGGAAATTGCACCCTCACCCTTCGCATTCTTTTTGATTTGACCATCCACAAAAGGGTCAAGCATACCATGCTCTTGCGCCATTTTGCGAATCCACTTATCTGACTTGATTGACATGCACTACCTCTTACTTGACTGAAATCGACTGCGAAACCTGCTTATTTTTGAGAACATTGTCACGCAGTCATACAAGTAAAGTTTTGAAATCACTGTGAACACAGCATTACAAATACATTTTAAAGCAAGCGGTAAAGCCTCAACCTTAAATGTTAAGAACTAATATTACGCGTTTGATTTCGTTAAAGACAAAAGGTGATACAGCGGTATAAAATAGAGGAAGCGGGGCTTTAGCCCCGCATTATCATTTTAATCATGCGGGACTAAAGCCCCACTTCCTAGCAATACCTATAGTTGAGAATTTGAAACTTTGTGCGTAACATCAGTTAGGTAAAATTAAAACTTATAATTGGCAATCAAATATCCAAATACGGCTGAATCTTGAGATCCTGTTCTTTCCAAGACTGCCGCACCAGGATTAAACACACTATAATTGGCAACAAGCGTTAAACCTTGTATTGCCGCAACTTTATACACCAGTTTCAAGTCAATCTCAGTGCCCGCATCTGTTTCCGTATAAGCAGCATTACCAGCATACAACACACCAGCACCCACAACATTTAACCAATCACCTTGCGCTTTATCCAAAGATAAAAAGTGCATATTGCCATGTAAGGTAAGGTTTTGCGCAGGTGAAGTTTTAACCGACAAACGAATATCTTTCATATTTGCCCAAGAGAACCTATCCATTTCACCATAATGCGCATGGTTGGTATGGAATGGGAACACAAAGTTTTTGTGGGTGCCTGCATCTGTCTTATCATCACCAGGGCTATAATCATATTCAATACCAAAGCGTGTTTTCCATGCATCTATAGCATAACCTGCTTTAAGGGCATAAGCAGACGCACTTTGTGATACACCAGTTAACCATGTTCCACTTTGAAACACCACTTCGGCAGTTGCATCAATAGCACCCCAAACGCCAAAACCTCGTGTACCATAGGTGTTTAGATTACGCCCTATTCCATCGTTATGTTTCCAATGAATAAAATAAGCATCAACTCCTGTTTTCTTATCCACTTTATAAGTGCCATATAAACCTGTTAATACACGCTTATCCCATGTTACCAAAGCATCACCACGTGGCGATGTTGGGCTTGGTGTCATAGCAACAATATCTGCAGGACTCACCACAAAAGCATCCACCGAAACATCACCCGATTGATAACCTGCTTTGATACCATCAAAAGTACGCGCCACATCTTTCCAACCAAGGTGACCTAACAACCTTTGATCACCATACACAAGCTGCTGTCGACCAACACGAACTGAAAAATCACCTGATTTATAATGAAGGTAACTTTGTAAAAGGTCTGCCTGAGAAAGCTTTTGCGTACCTGCCACTGTGCCGTGATAAGTAGTGGATATAGCTTGCGGCTGCAAAAACACTGAGAAACCATTTTCAAAATCACGTTCAACTTTAATGTAGAGTCTAGTATCCAACTCCCAAGAATTGTTATCCACGGACGAATTAAAATCAAAGTTATCAAAAGATTGATAACGCTCACGTAAATCAACCGATGTTTTCCAATCCGATGCACTCGCTTGACCCATACCTAACACCAAGCATGCCACCAATAAAACCACTCTTTTTTTCAACATAAAAAACCCCAGCCACTTCATTATTTGTTCACAGGCTTGAGCAAGTCATATTCCAAACCAAGCAGCTAGGATTTACTTCATTTTTACCAGACAATAAACCATCTTTGCCTAAAATATAATCTAAAAATGATTATTTAGTAGACATATACACAGGGGAAGGTGTTGTAATTCAATAACCTCTAAGTGGAACAGTACTTGCTATATCCGCATGAGTACTAAGGCAATAGAAACTGCCAATAAAATAAAAAACAAACACAACAGGGGAAACCGCATGTCCTACTTAGAACCATCAGAATTTGTCACCAAAATGGTGGACGCTGGAGAATCTAAAATTTTTATGTCCAAAAAAGACACGCTTATTCGTGCCTTTATGGCTGGAGCCATGCTAGCACTGGCTGCAGTATTTGCCATCACTGTCGCAACCAAAACAGGCTCGCCATTACTTGGTGCAGTCCTTTTCCCTGTAGGCTTTATTATGCTTTATTTGATGAAGTTTGACCTACTAACAGGTGTTTTTACTTTGGTCCCTCTTGCTTTGCTTGATAAAAGACCTGGAGTTGATATCAAACAAGTCCTGCGCAACTGGGGTCTGGTTTTCCTTGGCAACCTAGGTGGCGCACTACTAGTAGCCTTTGCCATGTCTTTTATACTCACCTATGGTTATGATACTAATGGTGGTATCATTGCTGAAAAAGTTGGACATATTGGTGAAGCAAGAACCTTGGGTTATCAGTCACATGGAATTGGTGGCTGGTTCACTATTTTCATCCGTGGTATGTTATGCAACTGGATGGTTTCTATGGGTGTGGTTGGCGCGATGATCTCAACATCTGCAACAGGTAAAATGCTAGCGATGTGGATGCCAATCATGCTGTTCTTCTTCATGGGTTTCGAACACTCTATCGTTAACATGTTCTTGTTCCCATTCTCCATGATTATGGGTGGTGGTTTCACATTGGTTGATTACTTGGTATGGAATGAAATTCCAACTGTACTGGGCAATATCGTTGGTGGGTTTGTATTGGTTGGTTTACCATTATATTACACTCACGTTAAAACTTCTCCACAGCGTAACGCTTAATATTTATTCAAAGCACTCTTGCTATTGTAGCAGGGGTGCTTTTATCATAAGCCCATGAATCAACTCCAAGTCTCGATAGGTCAATATTCTGATAAAGGTAAAAAACCTATCAACCAAGACTTTCATGGTGCTTACATTCCCAAAGAGCCCCAACTAACAACCAAAGGGATTGCCATTGCCTTGGCAGATGGCATCAGCAGCAGCGATGTAAGCCAAGTTGCCAGCGAATCCGCAGTGACTGGTTTCTTAGACGATTATTATTGTACCTCTGAAGCGTGGTCGGTACACAAGTCTGCCCAACAAGTTATGCTCGCCATGAATTCATGGTTATATGCCCAAACCAAACAAAGCCGTTATTGCTATGAAGCTAAAGATAGAGGTTATGTCTGCACATTTAGTGCTTTGATTCTTAAATCCACCACAGCCTATCTATTTCATGTGGGCGATACCCGCATTTACCATTTACAAGGCGATACACTGGAACAACTCACAGAAGACCACAGGGTTGCCGTCTCCCAACACAAAAGCTATTTAAGCCGAGCTTTGGGCATTGACCCCCACCTTGATGTTGACCATCAAACCGTACCGCTTACAGAAGGTGATATTTTTATCTTAACCACCGATGGAATTTATGAATTTGTTAGCGGCTCATTTATCACCCAAACCATTGAAAAATATAACACCGATTTAGACAAAGCAGCAAAAGTCATTTTAAACTATGCCTTAGAGCAAGGCAGTGATGATAACTTAACCATTCAAATTGTTCGTATTGATAAGCTACCATTACAAGAGGCAAAGGAAGTGTATCAGCAACTCACCTCTCTGCCCTTTCCACCTGAACTGGAAGCTCGAACTGTGTTTGATGGTTATGAAGTGGTGCGTAAAATTCATGCCAGCAGCCGCAGCCATGTTTATTTGGTAAAAGATATAGAAAGCCAAGAGCCAGCTATCATCAAAACGCCATCCATTGATTTAAGGGGTGATGCCGCCTATTTAGAGCGTTTCCTACTGGAAGAATGGATTGCTAGGCGGATTAACAACCCCCATGTGCTCAAACCATGCCCGCAAAATAGAGCTCACCATTATTTATATGTTGCAACCGAATATATTGATGGGCAAACACTCACGCAATGGATGGTTGACCATCCCAAACCCAGCATGGAAGAAGTACGTAATATTATTGAGCAAATCGCCAAAGGTTTGCAGGCATTTCACAGGCTAGAAATGCTGCACCAAGATTTAAGGCCTGAAAATATCATGATTGATAAAACGGGTACAGTAAAAATCATTGATTTTGGTGCAACCCACGTGGCAGGTATTTTAGAAATCACCAACCCTATTTTACAACAAAACATACTTGGCACAGCGCAGTATACTGCACCCGAATATTTCCTTGGAGAGCCCGGAACCCCGCGCTCAGATATGTATTCATTGGCTGTCATCACTTATCAAATGCTTTCAGGGCGATTCCCCTATGGCACAGAGGTTGCCAAATCACGCACCAAAAATGCACAAAAAAAATTAGCTTATCAATCTGTCTTGGATGATGATAGAGAAATACCAATGTGGGTAGATGAGGCTATTCGCAAAGCTGTACGCCCAGACCCATACAAACGCTATGATGAAATCACTGAATTTGTGTTTGACCTACGTCATCCCAATCAAAAGTTTCTTAACAAAGCTCGCCCGCCTTTGATTGAGCGAAGCCCTGTTCTTTTTTGGAAGTCGGTTTCTTTGATTTTAGCTTTGGTGATTGTATTTCTTCTTGCGCGTTAGGAGTCGAACGGAATTAAAGCAACAAACTACAATGCAAACTTTTCCAAAATATAAGAGTCATTTTGCACACTTACAGTTAACCTCCCGCTTGACAGCTACCTCAAAAGGGAAAGTATTTTGAATACAATCTAATCAGATGATTAAACTATAAGCACTGTATAGACAAAAAGTGGGAAACATGAACCTTGATTTGCTCTTTATCCTCCTATTAACAGGGTACATCACACAGCCTTCCGTGATGGAAGAAACCGTGGTTGGTGTGGCTTATGGTTCTGCACAATCAGGTGGAGGAATTATCTCTGCTGACCTTACTTCAACCGCATATGACAAAGGCTGGAATATTGGACTCGCTGCTTCTTTAGCAAATACAGATGGAAGCTGGTCACATCAGCGTTATGAATATGCCTATTTAGGCTACCACTGGCCCCTCAGTGGAAACTTAGGTCACGTACAGACTGGGCTAGGTTACGGATGGGTAAGCCCTGATAATAAAAAAGTAAATGTTAATTTAGGCTGGCGATACGACTTATGGAAAAACAATTGGAATGCTCATGGCACTGATGAAGTGATTGGCGTTCAAATTGGTTACGACACCTTGCCACAGCGTTGGTCTATAGGCTTAACGGCGCACTATGATTTACGGTAAATCTTTAGCCAAAAGCAAAAACTATTGTTGTCATATTAACCGTACCTTTCATACCCTTTCCTTTATATTAACAATCATTTACTTATGCTTTAATAACAAAGCAATTTGTACCCAATCATCATAATCAAGCTGTTCGGGGCGTTTTTTGGGGTCTATGCCAATACTTAAGTAATCCTCTTGCGTGAGCTGCCCGCGAAATTGATTATAAATGGTTTTACGGCGGTGCGCAAAACCTTGGCGCACTGTTTTTTGTAAGTCTGCGTATGCACATTTGGGCTCTTTGCCATGCGGCAAAAGTTGAATCACCATGGAGTGTACTTTAGGCGGTGGGTTAAATGCACCTGATGGTAGTATTATCAATTTCCTTGGCTCATAAAAGTGTCGCACAAGCACGGATAAGCCGCCATATATCTTTGTGCCTGATTCAGCCGTAATCCGCTGCCCTACTTCCTTTTGGTACATCAAAACCATACCACCAGACAAAGAAAACGATGCCAATAACGCCGTTAGTGGTCCACTGATATTGTAGGGAAGATTACCAACAATCCATTGTGGATTGTCTGCTGCAACCACATCAGCCAATACTTCCATCACATCACCATGCGATACAGACAAATTGGGGTATTCCTCTGTCTTGGCTTGCCAATATTCTGCAAAGCGGTCATCCTTTTCAACAATCGTCAAATGGTTTACACGCGCTAACACCGAAGTAGTAATAGCACCTGGTCCTGGACCAATTTCAATCGCACTTGCACCCTCTGGTACAGCTTCTGCAATGGTGCGAATGGCTTTTTGACTGACCAAGAAATGTTGCCCCAATGCTTTATTGGCGCGAAAGTGTTCTGACCCTGAATGTTTAGACATGGGGCTACTATACAAATCAAGGAGTAAACATCTATGCAACATTGGTTTTTTCTCATTTCTGCGATTTTATTGGAAGTTGCTGGCACCACCGCTATGAAGTTCTCCCAAGGTTTTACAAAAATCGTACCATCTGTGCTCATGGCTGTGCTTTTTTTATCATCACTTGCCATGCTTACCCTTGCTTTAAAGAAGTTTGAAATCGGCATGGCGTATGCCATTTGGTCAGGGCTTGGCACAGTTTTGATTGCAGTATTAGGCATTTATTTATTCAATGAAACGGCAAGTTTGATGAAGCTTTTCAGTATTCTTCTTATCATTACAGGCGTTGTTGGTCTTCATTTAAGCGGAGTAAACCATTAAACATCTCAAATTTGACCACACTTTTACCCATCAACTACCTGCCGACCCTATACAAGGCGCACAACGCAGGCAGGTTTTAGAGGCTTGCTATTCATGGGTAAACCCTAAAACAACCGCAGCACCCAAACTATTGATTCATAGCCCCGAAGTGGCTGAACTTTTAGACTTAAGTGATAAAGACTGTCGCTCCGTTTTATTTACCCAAGTCTTTTCAGGTAATGCGCTTGTCGATGGCATGAAACCCTATGCCATGTGTTATGGCGGGCATCAATTTGGTAACTGGGCAGGGCAACTGGGTGATGGTCGCGCTATCAATTTGGGTGATGTCATCAATAGCAAAGGTGAGCGTTGGACTTTACAAATCAAAGGCGCTGGTGAAACACCCTATTCCCGCACGGCAGATGGTTTAGCTGTCCTGCGTTCATCCATTCGCGAATTTTTGTGTAGTGAAGCCATGTTTCATTTGGGTGTACCCACCACTCGTGCTTTAAGCTTGTGTGCCACGGGCGATCAAGTGTGGCGGGATATGTTTTATGATGGCAATGCTGACTATGAACATGGTGCTGTGGTTTGCCGCGTTGCCCCTTCTTTTTTACGATTTGGCAATTTTGAAATATTTGCCTCACGCAACGACCTTAAAACATTAAAAACACTGTTGGACTTTACCATTCACACGTATTTCCCCCATTTGATTGAAGGTGATAACATCAATACGGACACTTACACCCGTTGGTTTGCCGAAGTCTGTGATACAACCCAAACCATGATTGTACACTGGCAACGGGTGGGTTTTGTACATGGGGTGATGAATACGGATAATATGTCGATTCTGGGTTTAACCATTGATTATGGTCCTTATGGTTGGCTGGAAGATTATAATCCCGATTGGACACCCAATACCACTGATGCCGAGTTTCACCGCTATGCCTATGGCAACCAAGCCCATATCGCCCACTGGAACTTGATGAAATTAGCACAAGCCATTGCCCCTTTGTTTCAAGACACATCACCTTTGCAAGATATACTCAATGATTACGCCCCTGCCTACAAAAAGGCTTGGCAAACTATGATGCAGCAGAAGTTAGGCTTAAACACTTTTGATGAAGTTTTAGTTGAGCAACTGATGAATAATTTAGAGCAAATCGAAACGGATATGACAATATTTTTTAGAAAGCTTGGCGATATTTCAGCGCAAAACACAGTCGAACAATGCATACAAATCATTAGCCCTGCTTTTTATGATATTGATTGGAAGATGAAAGCAAACAGCATTTGGACAGATTGGTTTCATGATTATTTGAAACATCTCCAAAATGATGACGATGCTAAGCGAAAACAAGCCATGAATCTTGTGAACCCCAAATATGTGCTGCGTAACTATCTTGCACAACTTGCTATTGATAAAGCCAATACAGGCGATTTATCGATGTTGTACCAACTCTTTGATGTGCTGAAAAAGCCATACGATGAACAACCCGATAAAGAAGATATCTTCGCCCAAAAGCGTCCTGAATGGGCAAAAGAAAAAGCAGGGTGCTCTATGTTATCTTGCAGTTCATAAAAGCGTTTTTGATGCACGCAAGCAAACCGCCTAAATTAGCCCTCGCTTCTGTATTCAGCTTTTAATATCTTAATATCGGCTTCATCCATCAATTGTTTAATCCAAGTATCCAATGCCTGTTTACGCAAAATACTCACCACCTCATCTTTCACATCATCCACGCTTGGGGTGCTGCCCTCTTTTTTACCCAGCCATTCAATAATATGCCAGCCAAACTTGGTTTTTACAGGTTGGCTAATACGCCGTTTCTCACTCAAAGCAAAAGCAACATCTTCAAACGGTTTCACCATGGTTCCTCTAGCAAACCAGTTTAAATCACCACCTCGCCCTTTATTACTATCATCAATAGAAAATTGAGCCGCCAAAGCAGGGAAACTATCTGGTTTACGTTTCAACATTTTCAAAACTTCCAAGGCTTTCTGTTTATCAGACAACAAAATATGCCGCACATGAATCTGCTCAGGGATTTTAAAGTCAGCAATGTGTTTATCATAATACGCTTGAATCTGCGCATCATCAAACGTGGCAATATCTTGTTTTTGCCAATCTCGAATACTTTGGATTAACACAGAGTTTTGCGCTTGATGCATACGGTGTTGCACCAAAGGGTCTCTGTCCAAGCCCATCGCTTTCGCCTTTTGTGCCACAGCCTCACGCTGAATCATCACATACAATATTTTGGCTCTAGCTTCTTCATCTTGCATAAGATGTCGCATAGATTCAGGCATACTCAAAATTTCATAATCAATATCAATATCATGAATCTCTTTACCACTCACCACAGCAACCACAGGGCTATCCACTTGAGGCGCTGCTTTATCCACACTTGTATTTTCACAGCCTAATAAGGACAATAATATCAAGGCAAACACCAACATCATCTGCTGCTTGGGTAATATTCTAGGATTCGCAATACTTTTCATGTGCGCTAGCGTATCGCCATATTTCTATAATAAAAAGGGGAAGTTTTATGTCACCAGCGGTTATGGCCATCGTGGTCTTAAGTTTATACTTTGTCTTTTACCACTTTTATGCCAAAGCAGTGCTTGGGCGCAAGGTTTTTGAACTGAATGATGCCAACATCACACCCGCACACAGCATGAATGATGGCATTGATTATGTACCTGCCAATAAATACATCTTATTCGGACACCACTACGCATCCATTGCAGGTTTGGCTCCCATGCTTGGCCCTGCGATTGCTGTGATTTGGGGCTGGTTGCCAGCTTTATGCTGGGTGGTATTTGGCACGCTGCTGATTGGTGCAGTGCATGATTTCTCTGCCTTAGTACTCTCCTCTAGACACAAAGGAGATAGCGTTGGCTCCATTGCCAAAGAAGTTATTTCCCCACGCACACGTTTGTTATTCTTATTGGTTATTTTCTTCCTTGTTGCACTGGCTATGGGTGTATTCGTGCTTGTTATTTCAGGATTATTTGCTGCACCTGATGCTGCCAACATTGCCCCTACAGCGCACCCCGAAGCCGTATTCCCCACATATTCACTGATGCTGATAGCCATGGTGATTGGCTTTTTGGTGTATAAAAAGAACTTACCTGTTTGGCCTTTGATTGCCTTGGGTTTTGTTGCCATGCTCATCACTACTTGGTGGGGTTTGGACAACCCAGTCACAGGTTTTACAGCAATAGATTGGACTTGGTCGCTATTGGCGTATGCCTTTTTAGCCAGTGTATTGCCCGTTTGGTTATTATTACAACCAAGAGATTTTCTTAACTCCCTACTTTTATATCTTGCTTTAGGCATGATGTTGATTGGTTTCTTCATGCTAGACCCTGAATGGGTTGCGCCAGCCATTAACCCCAACCCAGAAGGTGCCCCACCCATGCTTCCCTTCTTATTTATCGTTATTGCTTGTGGTGCTGTTTCAGGATTTCATGGTATTGTCGCCTCAGGCACATCTTCCAAACAGTTGGATAAAGAATCTGATGCTCCTTTGGTTGGTTATGGCGGTATGATTGGTGAATCACTACTGGCACTGCTTGCTGTGCTTGCTACTACAGCAGGTGCATTCTCAACCCGTGCCGACTGGGAAGCTTTTTATGGCTCATGGGGGCAAGCAGTGGGCTTGCATCAAAAGCTTGGTGTGTTTATCCAAGGTAATGCCAATTTTATTCATCAACTGGGCATACCTTATGATTATGCTGCAGCATTTATCAGCGTGGTTGTGGTCGGCTTTGCCATGACCTCTGTAGACACTGGCGCACGATTACTGCGCTTTAATATCCAAGAAATCGGCAAAACCATTCACTTAAAACCATTAGATAACCGCTATATTGCAACCTTTCTTGCTGTGTCAGCCATGGGCTTTTTTGCTTTTTTTGAAATGGATGGTAAACCAGCAGGCTTATTCTTATGGACACTATTTGGCACCACCAATCAAATCCTAGCAGGGCTAACATTGCTTACAGTGACCATCTATCTATACCGTAAAAAGAAACCTATACTTTATACATTGCTACCCATGTTATTGGTGCTAGGCACCACTATCGCAGGTATGATTATGGGTATGATAGGCGCGATTGAAAAAGAGCAGTGGACAGTCGCGGCTGTTGGCTTCAGCATATTTGCATTGGCAGTGTGGGTTTTGATTGAAGCACTGTTGGTGGTGAAAA
>JALWRX010000122.1 GCA_027080505.1 Ghiorsea sp. | reverse complement strand
ATGAGCAAGATAGATTATCTATTTTGGCATATTTAAAAACGTATGCTGCCGATAAGAAAGGCAAACGTTTGTTGCGCTTTTCTAAAGGTGAATCACCATTGCGAATTACTGAGCTGCGCTATTTCAAGCGAGAACATGGTGAAATTCCAAAACGTATGGTGCAAGGTAATTCTAAAGTACGCACCTTGAGTAATTGTGCGGCATGTCATACTGGTGCGGAACGTGGCAACTATGGCGAGCGAGGGATTCGCATTCCAGGTTATGGTTACTGGGAAGACTAATTTAACAGTTTAACATAAGCGTAGTTTGAGGTTGAACATTTAAAATAAAAAAATAAAAACTGGGGTGGTTGTAAAGATGAAAGAAAAAGTTTGGGATTTATTTGTTCGATTTTTTCACTGGAGTTTAGTGTTAAGTTTTACGGCAGCGTATTTAACGGCTGCTTATGGTTATAATGAAACCTATGACTTGGATGAAGTACATGAGTGGTTGGGTTACTTTATTACGACACTGGTTGTTACGCGAATTATATGGGGCTTCATTGGCTCAAAATATGCCCGGTTCTCTAGCTTTATTTTTTCACCATCGGAATACATTGAAAACTTCAAGGCGATTCTAAGTAATAAACATGAAAAGCATTATATGGGTCATAACCCTTTGGGTGGAGCCATGGTATTTGCATTGCTTGGAGGCTTAGTGGTTCTAACTTTTTCAGGTTTAACTTTATTGGGCTGGAGTGAGTACACTGGTCCTGTTTGGGCGTTAGGGCTTTCTATTTCAGATAGCATGGGTGATTTGGCTAAATTTATTCATTATGAATTACCAAACGTGATGTTGGTTTTAATTGCCGCGCATATTTTGGGTGTATTTGTAGCAATGAAACAACATGGAGAAAATTTAGTACGCTCTATGTTTACAGGTTATAAAGAACGCTAGGAGTCTGTTAACACTAATCAGGAATTACAGCACGGTGCGCTGGTGTTGTGAACAATGGTTGTCATGGTTTGCAGTAGAACACTGAAATCTTGTTCGTTGATTCCTGCTAAAGCAAGGTCGCTAAGCGCATGAAGCTTAGGCAGTATTTTTTGAAACACAGCCTTGCCTTCTTCGGTGATATGGGCGCGAATGATGCGCCTATCTTCTAAATCTTGAATGCGTTCTACTAACTGGCACTTGACCAAGCTGTTGAGTAGGCGAGTGATGGATGCTTTATCTTTGCCGAGTATATGAGCCAGTTTCTTTTGCGGCAGCCCATCAAAATGCTGGATAACCATTAGGGCATCAGCAGCTTCAGGTGTAATATCATAATCTAGCTCGGCATAGGCTTGGCTAGTTTGTTGGCGCACATAACACATCAAATGCCCTACTAGCGGCATGAGTTGACCAATTTTTATATTATCGCATTGCAAATCATCCATGTGCCGCATATTAGTGAAATTGATTGACTAAATCAATAGTTGACCTTATCAACTATTATTCTAATGTTCGCAATATGTTTTTGTTTTCATAGAAGCCAACTATAGTGAACAAGCAATGAGGTGATAGTGTGAATAGAGCAGGGAAAATATGGATGACGGCTTGTTTGTGTTTTGTGTTGCAAATACCGGTACAGGCAAAAGTATTATCTTTATCAGATGTATTAAGCAATGTGTTTGCAAAAAGTCCAGATTTGCAAGCTTCAAGTGTGCAAGTGAATATTCAGCGTGCCAATAGTATGCAGCTTGATGGGGCTCTGGATATGCATTATGGCGCAAGCATTGGCTTAAGCAATGAAAGCGCGCCAACAACCAATCCTTTTGCGCCTACAGAAACCAATGCAGCATTTATTTCAGGTCAAGTTGTTCAGCCTTTTGAGAATGGTAGCACATTAACAGGAACACTATTATATAATCGTGCCGAACTGATTTACCCAGCTTCAGTTATCCCAGCATTCCAAAGCACACCCAACCCACAATACCAACATCAAATTGATTTAATATACCGTTATCCCTTGGTTGCTGGTTCAGGTAATCCCAATTATAGGTATCAAAAAGAAGCCAGTGCAGAAGAAGAGAAAGCGGCACAACTGCGTATTGCCTTGCTTAAAGAACAAATTGCAGGTCAGGCAATTGGTATGTATGCCCAATTTGTGTTGAGTGATTTATCTTTGAAACTCGCCAAGGATGCGGTATTGCGGGCAACTCAGCTTTTAGAAAATCAAAAGAAGCGAGAGAGTTTTGGTTTGGTAGAAAAAGCAGATCGTTACCAGACTGAAGCATTATTGGCGGCGAGAAAGCTGCAGTTGGCGCAAGCCAAGGCTGAAAAACGAGCGGCACAAACAGCATTGAATCGTCTGATGTATCAAGAGGCGAATACCCCACTTGTTGTGAAGTTTAACTCCCCCAAGATTCAATTACAGTCCGTATCTCAAATGTTGGCTAAAGCAGAGTCTAAACGCCCTGTTTTCCAAGTATTAGCGGCACAATATAAGGCAGCAGAAGCACAGTTAAGTTTAGCGCAAACATCGGATGATTATCAGTTGGACTTGATTGGGCAGGTGGGTACTCGAGCTTTGGATGGTAATGCTGGCACAGCTTTTACTAAAGGTTTTAATCCTGTACATGATAGATATATCGGCATCAGTGTTGAGTTTAGTGACGTATTGGACAATAAAAGTAGTCATGCTGCGGTGCAAAAAGGTGTGTTGGCGCTGGAGGGTATTAATATTGAACGTCGAAAAGCTTTGATGGATTTGCAGACAGAAATTGCCACGCTGTTGAATGACTTGCACAGTGCTAAAATCACGCTTAAAGCATCAAAGGCACAAGTGAAAGCTGAAAAGAAAAAGTATCAAGCAGAAATGGAGCGTTATCAAAAAGGACGAACGCCAACATCAGCCGTGATTCAGTTTGAAGGTGATTTAAGAGCAGCGCAGCTTCGCGAAGCTATCCAGCGAGTTAGTCTTGGTTTGACAGAGTATAAGTTGGCTTTGGCTGTGGGTGAATTGCCAGAATTGTTAGGACAAACACAAGGGGATGTGCAATGAATAATATGATTGCATTTTTTGTAAGGCGCGGTCTTTTAGTGAATATGTTATCGGGCATGTTATTGCTAGGTGGTATTTATGCAGCCATGAATATTCAACGTGAAGCATTTCCTAGTGTGAACTTTGATTTGGTAGTAATTGGTGCAGCTTATCCTGGTGCATCACCACAAGAACTTGAGCAATTGGTAACCATGCCTATTGAACGTGAGCTTAAGGGCATTGATGGGATAAAGAAAACCACATCCACATCCTATCCAGGTACTATGGAGATCTTAATTGAGATTGACCCGAACTATACCGATCGCTCTAGGTTTGTATCTGATGTGCAGCAAGCGGTTAATCGCGCAGTTTTACCTGATGATTTGCCTGCAGACCCTTTTGTAAAAGAGATTAAATCTGAACAAACCCCCGTTATTTCGCTTTCAATTTTTGGTGATATTCCAGCGTTGAAATTAAAACATATAGCCAACAAAATTGAAGACGACTTATTAGCTTTACCTGGTGTGTCTAAGGTAAATGTTTTTGGTGACAGAAAAGAAGAAATTCGTATCACGTTGAACCCAGAAAAAATGCAGCAATACCGTGTATCTACGGACGATGTGATTGCGCTTATCAAAAAGTGGAATGTGAATGCACCAGGGGGACAGCTCAATACAAAGGAAGGTATTAAAACCATTCGAGTTAACGGTGAGTTTACATCAGCTAAAGATGCAGCTTCATTGGTTATACGAGCCAATGAATTTGGTCAGGCACTGTATTTGTCAGATATTGCTGATGTCACCCAAACGTTGGAGAAGCCTAGGCGTTATGTCGATGCTATGGGTGAACCCGCTATTAACTTCACGGTCGTGAAAAAAGGGGATGCGGATATTATTGATGTTGTGGATCATGTACGTGCTTATTTACCTCTGATTCCCAAGCATTATGGTGAAGAAATTCAGGTGCGTGCATATAAAGATTTTTCAATCAATACACGTGTTCGCTTGGATGTGTTGACCAGCAATGGTGCGATTGGTTTGGTATTGGTATTGTTAACGTTATTTGCATTCTTAAGACCCTCGGTGGCTTTTACCACAGCGTGGGGGCTGCCCATTATCTTTTTCTCAGGTTTGCTGGTGTTATTCTTAATGGGTACAACTTTAAACCTATTGACCATGTTTGGGTTTATCATTGTGTTGGGTTTGATGGTGGATGATGCCATTATTATTGGCGAGAATGCGACTTACCATATGGAAAAGGGCTTGTCGCCTACAGATGCAGCCATTAAAGGAACGCAAGAGCTGTTAGGGCCAGTGACTGCTACAGTGTTGACTACAGTGGTTGCTTTTTTACCGATGATGTTTATGGACGGTATTATTGGTAAGTTTGTTTACTCAATTCCAGTTGTTGTAGTGATTTTGTTAATGTTTTCTTGGTTGGAAGCTATTTTTATCTTACCAAACCATGTTGCTGATTTTGCCAATCCTAATAAACACCCTAAAGAGCGTAAGATGCTTGTTTGGTTGACCAATGTGTATGAATTTTTATTGCGTAAAGCTTTGCGTTTGCGTTATGTTACCGTTGCTTTAACTGTAGCAGCATTTATTGGTTCGATAGCTTTGGCTGGTATAGTGAAGTTTCAGTTGTTTCCTCCAGGTGCTGAAGATCAGTTTTATTTACAGGTTACTTTACCTGCAGGTTCTTCATTGGCTGAAACACGGCAAACATTGTTGGCGATTGATAAAGAAGTTCGCAAACATGTGCCAGAAGATTTGTTGGAAACCACAGTAGGTGTAGCAGGGGATAATGCAGCTAATGAACAAGAGTCGCTTAAACAAATTGGAGATAGGTTTGGTTACTTAAAAGTGATTTTAATATCGTTTGCGCATAGAGATGTTTCGGCCTATGCGGTGATGGATGATGTAAAAGCAGGATTGGCAGGGAAGTTTCCTGATGTGGATATTAATTATGTTATGCTTAAAGGGGGCCCACCAACAGGACGTGCATTACAAGTTGAAATTACAGGCACAGATACAGATAGAATAAAATCAGGCAAGGCTTTGATGGCATTATTACAGGGGATTGATGGTGTACATTCCGTGGAGAGTGGATTGCGTGAAGGTTCGCCTGAAATACATATTGAAGTTGACAGGAAGTTGGCAGCTTATGCCAATATTGATTTAGCATCAATTGCGACAAGTGTTAGGGCTGCTTTTGATGGTATTCCCGTATCAACCTTGAAGCAGGGGGTTGAAGAGGTTGATGTAACCATTCGTTTTCCTGAGCAGGCGCAACAAAATGTACATACATTAGAGCAGTTGCTGATTCCTAATCGTCAAGGAGGGCTTGTTCCATTAGAAAAAGTGGCGACTTTTAAGCAGGTTCCAGGTTTAACAAGCTTAAGGCATAAAGATGGTCTGCGTGTTTTGAATGTTACGGCTGAGGTGGATGAAGATGTCATCACATCAAAAGAATTGAATGACCTAGTGAAAAATAAAGATTCAGAGTGGTTAAGTTCGCAAGACCCTGCCCGTGTCAAGTATGTAATGGGTGGTGAGCAAGAAAAAACAGATGAGTCGGTACAAGGCTTGGTCTTTAGTTTTATTTTTGCCTTGATTGGTATCTTTGTGATCTTGGCGATTCAATTTAATCGCATTGCTTATCCATTCTTGGTGATGTTTGCTATTCCCTTTGGTGTGATTGGTATTGTCGTGGGGTTATTTTTACATGGTCAGCCATTGTCCTTTATGTCGTTGATGGGTTTTGTGGCATTAACAGGGGTGGTGGTGAACTCATCATTGGTGTTGGCAGTTCTTATTCAGCGTGAATTTGAAGAAGGAAAACCTTGGTTTGAAGCCATTGTGCATGGTGGTAAACGTAGGTTTAGGGCGGTGATGTTAACGGCAATTACCACCGTGGTGGGTTTATTGCCCACGGCTTATGGTTGGGGTGGGTTTGACCCCTTTGTAGCACCTATGGCTTTGGCATTATCATGGGGTTTGATTTTCTCCACTGTAATTACGCTATTTGCAATCCCAGCCACTTTGGCGATTGCTTTGGATGTTAAATCCTTGTTTCAATCAAGGCGTTCTGCAAGATGATGAAATCTTAATTTTTCTTTCACGCTAAAGTCATAGAGGGGCTTTATAGTTCGCAGGGTCTGGTGCTACCTCCCTCCCCTCCCTCCTCAGCACCAGACAGATATTGATTAAGGGTCTCATAAAAGTGAGACCCTTTTTTATGTTTTAAAACTTGTATTTCCGAGCAATTCTATCACTTTTGCATACGTGTTCTCAGCGTGTTGTATGTCACAAAAAATTGACACAGCCTAGTCTCTGCTTTAGCAATCCGACCGCGAGAGAAGGTGTCTGTAGGAACATTATGTCAAAAATGTGAGGGAGATAGCATGGGGCTCGATTATTTGGCCAGCAATTATGTGCCAATTTTTATATTTATTTTAATAGCATTAGGCATGGGTGTTGTGCCCTTGGTGTTAACCATGGTGGTTGCTGAACAGCGACCTGATGCAGAAAAGCTTTCAGCATATGAATGCGGCTTTGAAGCGTTTGAAGATGCGCGTATGCATTTCGATGTTCGTTTTTACCTTGTGGCAATTCTTTTTGTGGTTTTTGATTTAGAAACAGCATTCCTTTTCCCTTGGGCTGTCGTCTTGGATCAAATCGGTATTTTTGGCTTTATCGAAATGATGTTGTTTTTACTGATTCTTTTGGTTGGATATATTTACGCCTGGAATAAAGGGGCTTTGCAATGGGAATAGAAGGTCTTCTCGACAAAGGGTTTATCACTACAACTGCAGATAAACTCATTAATGGTGCGCGCGCAGGTTCATTGTGGCCTATGACATTTGGTTTGGCTTGTTGTGCTGTGGAAATGATGCATGCAGGTGCATCACGCTATGATTTGGATAGGTTTGGTATCGTATTTCGCCCCAGTCCACGTCAGTCAGATGTGATGGTTGTTGCAGGTACGCTGTGTAATAAAATGGCACCAGCATTACGTAAAGTTTATGATCAAATGTCTGAACCACGTTGGGTGATTTCTATGGGTTCATGTGCTAATGGTGGTGGTTATTACCATTATTCATATGCGATTACACGTGGTTGTGACCGTGTGGTGCCTGTTGATATTTATGTACCTGGTTGTCCACCAACTGCAGAAGCTTTGTTGTATGGTTTTATTCAGCTGCAAGAAAAAATTAAACGTACCAATACGATTGCACGGTAATGGTTATGAATGAAGAAGTAATGCAGAAAGAAAACGTTTTGTCTGAATTTGTATCACTACAAGAGAAATTTGGTGATGCTGTAGCTCAAGTGAAAGAGGGTATTGATTGCCCATTGTTGGTCATAGATAAAGCAAGTATTGTTGAAGTGTGTCATGTGCTGAAGTCAGAATTGGGCTATGAGCAAATGATTGATTTGTGTGGTGTGGATATGTCCGAGCATCCATCGCATGATGAAAAAACACCGCGCTTTGAGATTGTATATCATTTGCTATCGGTAACCCATAACAAGCGTTTGCGCGTCAAAGTGTTGGTAAATGAGCGCGAGATGCTGGACTCTGTAACAGAGGTTTGGCCAACTGCGAATTGGTTTGAGCGTGAAGCTTTTGATATGTATGGTGTGATTTTTAACCACCATCCAGATTTACGCCGCTTGTTGACAGATTATGGCTTTGAAGGCCATCCCTTGCGTAAAGATTTTCCATTGGTGGGACATGCCGAAATATTCTTTGATGAATCACAATGGCGCTGCGTATATAAACCAAACAAACTGGAAAACCGTGTGTTAATTCCAAAAACATGGCCGGGGGTTGACCGTGGCTGAGATTAAAAATTATACCCTAAACTTTGGACCACAGCATCCGTCTGCACATGGTGTATTGCGTCTTGTGTTAGAGTTGGATGGTGAAGTTGTTGAGCGAGCAGATCCGCATATTGGATTGCTGCATCGTGGTACAGAAAAACTTTTTGAATATAAAACATACAATCAAAATATTCCGTATTTTGATAGGTTTGATTATGTGTCCATGATGGCAAATGAACATGCCTATGCTTTGGGTGTAGAGAAGCTTTTGGGCATTACGCCGCCAGAGCGGGCACAATATATCCGTGTGATGTATGCAGAATTGACGCGCATTTTGAATCATACCTTGTGGCTTGGTGCAGCGGCATTGGATATTGGTGCAATGACTGTGTTTTTGTATTGCTTCCGTGAGCGCGAAGATATTTTCGATTATTATGAAGAAGTATCAGGTGCACGTATGCATGCGGCTTATATTCGCCCGGGCGGAGTAGCGCGTGATTTGCCAGAAGGGTTGCTGGAGAAAATCCAAGGTTTCACAGAGCGTTTTATTGGTTATGTGGATGAATATGAAACGTTGCTTACAGAAAACCGTATTTGGAAGCAGCGTACTGTAGATATTGGGGTTGTGGATAAAGAGGCTGCTTTGGATTGGGGCTTTACAGGACCTATGATTCGTGGCTCGGGTGTAGCATGGGACTTGCGCAAAACCCAGCCTTATGATGTTTACGATAAGATGGATTTTGATATTCCTGTTGGTGCAACAGGTGATAGTTATGACCGCTATTTGATTCGTGTTGAAGAGATGCGTCAGGCTAACCGTATTATTCAGCAATGCGTGGCATGGCTAAAAGAGAATGAAGGGCCAGTCAAAGTGGATGATTACAAGTTAACCAATCCACCTCGGGCAACCATTAAAGATGATATGGAATCTTTGATTCATCACTTTAAGTTTTTCTCAGAAGGTTACCATGTGCCTGAAGGTGAAGTGTATGCCGCAGTTGAGCATCCTAAAGGTGAGTTTGGTGTTTATATTGTGTCAGACGGTTCTAATAAACCTTATCGTATGAAAGTTCGTGCACCAGGATTTGCTCACTTGCAAGCTATGGATTACATGGCAAGAGGGCATATGTTGGCAGATGTGGTAACCATTTTGGGTACGCAGGATATTGTGTTTGGTGAGGTGGATCGATGAGTGCTTCAGAGATGCCAAAGTTTAGCGAAGAGCGCTTGGCAGAAATTGATGCGTTGGTAAAACGCTATCCGAGTGCTAAGTCTGCATTGATGCCTGTGTTGTATATGGCACAACAAGATTTTGGTTATTTAAGCATGGATACGCAGCAAATGGTTGCAGATGTATTGCAACTTCGCCTGATGGAAGTGCGAGAAGTGGTTACTTTTTATACCATGTTTAAAGAGCAGCCGCATGGTAAATATTTGTTGGAAGTGTGTACCAATGCCAGTTGTATGCTCAATGGTGCAGATGAATTATATGCGCATATGAAAGAGTATTTAGGCATTGGTCCTGGTGAAATTACCGAAGATGGCTTGTTTTCGATTGCTGAAGTGGAATGTGCTGGTGCTTGTGCAGGCGCACCTGTGGTACAGGTAAACAATATTTATCATGAAAAGGCTACTGCAGAATCTATGGAAGCTTTGATTACAAAGGTTCGTGCAGGAGAGGCAATTTAATTATGATTTCTTCTGACCCTAAGAAAGTACAGCGTATTTGCTTTGATAATATCGAAGTGGAGAATATGCATAAATTAGAAGTGGCAAAAAAACATGGTGCTTATGCTTTTTTACCCACTGTGCTGAACGAATTTGATACTGATAGAATTATTGATGAAGTGAAAACATCAGGTTTGCGTGGTCGCGGTGGTGCAGGCTTCCCTACAGGTTTGAAATGGTCTTTTGTGCCGCGCAATACAGGCAAACCAACTTACCTTCTTTGTAATGCGGATGAAGGTGAACCTGGCACATTTAAAGATAGAGATATTATGCGTTTTAATCCGCACCTTTTGATTGAAGGTATGATTATGGCGGGTTTTGCACTAGGCGTGAAGGATGCTTATATCTATGTTCGTGGCGAATTTTTGCACGAATATAATGTGATGTGCGAAGCTATTAATGAGGCTTATGCAGCTAACCTTTTGGGTGAGAATATTTTAGGCACTGGCTTTTCTATGAATTTGTTGATGCACCGTGGTGCGGGTGCATACGTTTGCGGTGAAGAAACTGCGTTGATTGAGTCTTTGGAAGGCAAGTCTGGTCGTCCTCGCTTCAAACCTCCATTTCCTGCAGTAGAAGGCTTTTATGCTTGTCCAACTGTGGTGAATAATGTGGAAACCATTTCTACGATACCAGCGATTTTAGAGCATGGCGGTGCATGGCATGCTGCTATTGGCAAGCCGAATAATACAGGTTGTAAGATTTTTTCTGTTTCAGGTCATGTGAACAAACCTGGTAACTATGAAGTACCTATGGGAACAAGCTTGCGCACTTTGGTTGAAGACTTTTGTGGTGGCTTGCAGCATGGAACAGTACCTAAGGTAATCATTCCCGGTGGTTCATCAACACCTTGGCTTTTGGGTGAACATTATGATGTGCCGCTAACATACGATGACATCATGAAAGCAGGGTCATTTTTGGGTTCGGGTGCGATTATTATCTTGGATGAAACGGCTGATGTTGTTGCCGTTACGCGCAGATTGGCACACTTTTATGCACATGAATCATGTGGACAATGTACACCATGTCGAGAAGGTACGGGTTGGGTAGAACGTATTTTGAATCGTGTGGATGCGGGTGAAGGTACTCAAGCTGATATTAAAGTATTAAAAGATGCTTCTGCTCATATGGCAGGTCGTACAATTTGTGCTTTGGCTGAAGGGGCGGCTGCATCAGTATTGTCTATGTTAAAACACTTCCCAGAAGAAGTTGAAGCTAAACTTGCGGAGAAATCATCATGACAGAGTTGTTTATTAATGACGAAGAAGTGACAGTTCCTGCGGGCACTAGCATTTTGGAAGCTTGTCGCAAAAATGGTGTAGATGTTCCGTATTTTTGTTATCACCCAGAGTTGTCAGTAGCTGCCAACTGTCGTATGTGTTTGGTGGAAATTGAAGGTATGCCTAAGCCTTTGGCATCATGTTGTACGCCTGTGGCTGAGGGTATGAAAGTAATTACCCACTCAGAAGGTTTAGAAAAAGACAGAGCCATGATTATGGAATACCTGTTGATTAACCACCCTTTGGATTGCCCTGTATGTGACCAAGGTGGTGCATGCAAGCTGCAAGATTATGCTGTTGAGCATGGTATGGGTCATGGTCGTTATATTGATGAGAAACGTGTTCCATCTGATAAAGATTTAGGTCCATTTGTGAATACCTGTATGACTCGCTGTATTCACTGTACACGTTGTGTCCGTTTTGCTGATGAAATTGCGGGTACTGGTGATATGGGTGTGTTAAACCGCGGTGACCACATGTTGATTGAAGGTATTGTAGAAGATGCTTTGGAATCAGAGCTTTCTGGTAATTTAAGTGATATTTGCCCAGTGGGCGCACTGTTGGACAAACCTTCGCATGATGTGTCGCGTCCTTGGGAAATGAAAAAGCACAAAAGTACATGTACTCAATGCCCACAAGGCTGCGACATTGAAATTGAATCACGTAATGATGAAGTGATGCGTATTCGCCCAGCCAAAGGTGGTGTGGAGCCATGGATTTGTGACCGTGGACGTTATGTTTATGATGCCTTCCGTTCTGATAACCGTTTATTAACACCACGTGTTCGTCAAGGTGAAACATTAACAGATGCATCATGGGATGATGCAATTGCTAAAGCAGTATCGCTTCTTAAAGGTAAGCGTGTCGGCATTGTATTCTCACCAGATTGGAGTGTGGAAGGTTTAACAGCTATTCGTTTGTTACGTGATACAGCTTTTGCAGATGCAAAAGTTGCTTTTGAATTGCACCGCAGAGATATGCGTCCTTTTGCCTTTGAAGAAGGCTTGTCTATGTCCACCAAAGCCATTGAAGGTGCTGACCAAGTGGTGGTGCTAGGCTCTGATATTCGTCAACGTTTGCCTATTTTGATGCAACGTTTACGCAAACGTGCCAATGCTGGTAAGCCGATTACGCGTATTGGTGCCATGCATTATCGTACCAATGCAGATATTGCTGTGGATGCTTTAATTCGTCCTCGGGATTGGCATGCTGTGATTGCCAGTGCCATGGTGCAACTTACAGAGTTGGGTAAACTTGCTGCTGGCATGGATGCTTGGCTGGCAAAAGTAGATGCTAGGCATGAAGCAGGGAAATTATTGGCAGATGCTTTGATTGCAGACTCATGTGCTATGTTGGTTGGTGAAGAAATTCGTTGTCATGAGGATGCGGCAGCATTGATACATGGATTAGATTTATTGATGCGTGCAGCAGGCCATACTGAAGTTGGTAAAGATGGTCGTAACTTGTTGCCAGAGGGTATGAATGCCCAGTTATTGTCAGATGTGTTTGGCGATGTTCGTACTTCGGCAGGTACACTATTTGATGCGGCAAGCCAAGGTGAGCTAGATACCTTGCTACTTGTGGGTAGTGACCCCGTTGGTGACGGTTTGTTTTCTCGTCAGGCGAAAGCGGCTTTAGAAAAAGTTGATTTGGTTCAAGTGGGTGCAATTTCTGGTGATATGGGGCAGTACGCGGCTGTGCAATTGCCTGCTTCAGCTTACTCTGAAGTTGAAGGCACGTTTATTAATATGGAAGGCAGGGTAAGGGTAGCAGAGAATCCTCTACGTTCACTGGGTGAAGAGCGCCCAATGTGGAAAGTAATGATGCGTTTAGCGCAAGCTTTGGTTCATGAAGTTCCTGCAGTCAACTTAGATGAAATTCGTAAGGAAATCATCGAACGCGCACCATTATGTGCTGCATTAGCTGATGTATGGGCTGGTGAAAGTGCAAAATCTGTATTTATCCCTTCAGCCCGCAATAAAGGTGCAACATTGCCGAATATGGCAAGTTTAAATGTAGCTAAGGCACTGGATGTGGTAAGTAGATATTCGATGTATCGTGAAGGTGCATGGGCACGTGCATCTGCATTGTTAAGTGAAGCTGGGCGTATTCATGCTCTGGATGATTTGATTGTACATCCTGAAACTTTAAAAGAACTCGGTTTAGAACAAGGCGAGTTAACTGTCTTGTCTAATACGGGTGCTGAAACTTTTGAGGTGGGTACGCGAGAAGACGTGTCTCCTGGTGTTTTGTTTGTCGCCAAACGCGGTGTGGCGGGTGACTTGTCTGGTGAAACCAGTGTTGATTTGCAGGGAGGTCAATCATGACTTGGTTGGATATGGTCATTCAAGGTGGTATTTGGGCACTAGAGATTTTGGCGATTGTTGTTCCTGTTGCGCTCTCCGTGGCTTATATTACTTATGCTGAGCGTAGGATTATTGGTTGGATTCAAGTTCGTCAAGGGTGTAATCGTGTTGGTCCTTTTGGCTTACTGCAACCCTTGGCTGATGGTTTAAAGCTGTTTTTGAAAGAAACGATTATTCCAACAAATGCGAATAAGTTTTTATTTGTAGCAGCTCCTGTTATGGCTTTGATGCCTGCATTGTTGGCGTTTGCAGTTGTTCCTTTTGGTGAAACAACACTGTTTGGCTTGTGGGAAACAGCGCATGTGATGGCGATTGCCAATTTGAATGTTGGTGTATTGTATGTGATGGCTATTTCAAGTTTATCGATTTATGGCATTTTGATGGCTGGCTGGGCATCCAACTCCAAATATGCATTGATTGGTGCAATTCGTTCGACATCACAAATGATTTCCTATGAAATTTCCATGGGTTTCTCTATTGTCTGCGTATTGATTCTATCGGGAAGCTTGGGTTTAACGGATATTGTTCATGGACAAGAGGGTGGTTTGTTACACTGGTACTTTATCCCATTGTTCCCTATGTTTATAGTATTCTTTATTTCAGGTGCTGCGGAAACCAACCGTTCACCTTTCGATTTACCAGAAGGTGAAGCTGAGCTTGTAGCGGGTTTCTTTGTTGAGTATTCGGGTATGTGGTTTGCCACATTCTCTTTGGCTGAATACGGTGCTATGATTCTGATTTCATTGATGACTTCTATTATGTTCTTAGGTGGCTGGTATCCACCATTTGAATTTCTTGGTTTTATTCCTGGTACGGTATGGTTGTTAGCAAAAGCATTCTTTTTAGTTTTTGTCTTTATTTGGTTCCGTGCAACTTTTCCACGTTATCGTTATGACCAATTGATGCGTTTGGGTTGGAAAGTATTTCTACCATGGACGATGGCATGGATTGCTGTTGTCGGTTTTGCCACGTATGCAGGTGATTTGAGTGAGAACTTAAGTTTTATCAGTGATGCGATTGGTTTTTATCAGCCTTGGAGATAAGAGATGAATTGGATTAAACGACAGTTGAAAACATGGTTGCTCTGGGAGCTTGTGCTGGGTTTAGCACTGACAGGTCGCTATTTGTTTAAAAAGAAAATTACAGTTCAATATCCAGAAGAGCGCACGCCTCTATCACCACGTTTTCGTGGTTTACATGCTTTGCGCAGGTATGAAAGCGGTGAAGAGCGTTGTATTGCTTGTAAGTTATGCGAAGTAACATGCCCTGCTTTAGCGATTACCATTGAGTCCGAAGAGCGTGATGATGGTTCTAGACGTACTACACGTTATGATATTGATATGACTAAGTGTATTTTTTGTGGTTTTTGTACTGAAGCTTGTCCAGTGGACGCTATTGTTGAAACACAAGAGTTTGAATATGCATCTGAATCACGCAAAGCTTTATATTATACCAAAGATATGTTGCTAGATGTTGGTCGACGCTATGAACCACAAATTGCACAAAATTTAGCTGCTAATGCACGTTATCAATAAGGGAGTGGAGAGAATATGTTAGAAACTACTTTCTTTTATTTATTTGGCGGCTTGGCTGTGTTTGCTGCATTGGGTGTTATTCTTTCAAAGAATACCATGTACTCAGTGATGTGGTTGATTCTTTGCTTTTTTAATGCATCAGGTTTGTTCTTTTTATTGGATGCTGAATTTTTAGGCGTTATTCTCGTACTTATTTATGTAGGGGCTGTCATGGTTCTCTTTATGTTTGTTGTGATGATGATTGAGGTTAACCAAGCCGCGAAACGCGAGGGTTGGTTACAGTATTTACCAGTTGGCGGTATGATTGCCTTGATTTTGTTTATTGAGTTGGTGGCAGCCTCAACAAGTGGTGTGTTTACTACAGGCGATATGGCTATGACAGGGCACATTGGGGCAGAAGTAAATAATACAGTTGAAATTGGTAAAGTATTATATACTAAATATTTACTTGGTTTTGAGATTGCTGCAATTATTTTATTGGTAGCTTTGATAGGTGCGATTGTATTAACGCTTCGTGAGCGTAAAGATGCAAAATACCAAAATATTTCAAAACAAGTAAATGTTCGTAAAGAAGATCGTTTAACTAAGGTGAGTATGTAATGGTTCCTTTATCTAGTTTTCTCGTAGTTGGTGCAGCACTATTTAGTATTGGTGTTGTTGGTTTGTTTTTGAACCGTAAGAATGTCATTACTATTTTAATGTGTATTGAACTCATGTTGCTTGCTGTGAATATCAACTTTGCTGCGTTCTCACACTTTTTGGGTGATATTGGTGGACAGATATTTGTATTTTTCGTTTTAACTGTTGCAGCATCAGAAGTTGCTGTTGGTTTGGCTATTTTGGTTGCGTATTACCGTCAACGTCGCTCTATTGCGATTGAAGACATTAATACGTTACAAGGATAAGAGGGGAAGCCCATGGTGTTAGAAACAACTCATATGACGTTGAATCAAGCGGAATTAATGGCAATTCCTTTGCTTCCCTTGGTTGGCGCACTAGCAGCAGGTTTGTTTGGCTGGTTGCTTAAAGATACGCTTAGCCACTTGGTCACATCAGGTACTGTGATTTTAGCAGCACTTTTGTCTATTGATGTGTTCATTAAAGTATTAGCGGGTGCTGAGTTTTACGGCAATTTCTGGACGTGGATTGCATCAGGCGACTTGGTTGTAAACATTGGTATGATGATTGACCCACTGACGGCTATCATGATGGTTACAGTGACAGTGGTGTCGGCATGTGTGCATATCTACACCATTGGTTATATGCATGGGGACCCTGGTTACCCACGTTTCTTCTCCTATATTTCAGCCTTCACCTTCTCTATGTTGATTTTAGTGATGGGTAATAGCTTTTTCACTTTATTCTTTGGTTGGGAAGCAGTGGGTTTGTTCTCTTATTTATTGATTGGTTTTTGGTTCAAGCGTGAATCTGCAACCACTGCTGCCATGAAAGCATTTATTGTTAACCGTGTTGGTGATTTTGGTTTTGCCATTGGTATTTTGGCAGTGTGGTATTACTTTGGTACTGTAGATTACCGTGAAGTGTTTGCCGCAGTTCCTGCTTTGGTTGAGTCTGCTGCAACGATGCACTTCTTGGGTTGGGAAATTGATACCATTACATTTGTTTGTTTGGCTTTGTTTGTTGGTGCTATGGGTAAATCGGGTCAAGTGCCATTGCACGTTTGGTTACCTGATTCCATGGAAGGTCCTACGCCTATTTCAGCATTGATTCATGCTGCGACCATGGTAACGGCAGGTGTGTTTATGGTTGCACGTTTGTCACCCATGTTTGAATATTCAGAAACGGCATTGGCGGTAGTTATTATTATTGGTTCGATTACAGCCTTTATGTGTGCGACGATTGGTTTGGTGCAGACAGATATTAAACGTGTGATTGCATATTCAACATGTTCACAATTGGGTTATATGTTTGTGGCATGCGGTGTATCAGCTTATTCTGCAGGTATTTTCCACTTGATGACACATGCCTACTTTAAGGCACTGTTGTTCTTAGGTGCAGGTTCTGTGATTCATGCTGTAATGTCCAACCAAGACCTTCGTAAAATGGGTAAGCTGCGTAAGTATATGCCTATTACCTATATTACCATGTTACTGGCAGGTTTAGCACTGTCTGGTATTCCACCCTTTGGTGGTTTCTATTCAAAAGATTTAATTATTGAAGCTGCAGCCGTTCGCGATATGGGTTGGGTGAGTGATGTGGCATATTGGGCATTAATGTCAGGTGTGTTTATGACTGCTTTCTATACCTTCCGTATGTTCCTGCTAACATTCCATAATAGTGATCGTGTTCCTGCTGAAACCAAAGCGCATTTACATGAATCACCAAAAGTAATCACAATACCACTATTGATTTTAGCTGTCGGTGCTGTTGGTGCAGGTATGTGGGGTTATTATACCCTTGATATGGCTAACCCTGAAGTTATGCATGGTTTCTTCCGTGATGCGCTGTTTGTCACAGAGGAACACAATCCTTTACTGAAATTGGAGTTGCTTGAAGAAGATCATACACATTCTCACTTTTGGTTAGAAAAAGGTGCGTTGGTACTTGCACTTTCAGGTATTGGTATGGCATTTTTGATGTACTTCAAAGAAAGTGAACTTCCAGCTAAATTAGCGAATACATTCCCTAGATTATATGCGTTATTATTGAACAAATGGTATTGGGATGAAATGTATGATGTGACCATTGTTCGTCCTGTACGTGCGCTTGGTACATTCTTCTGGCAAAAATGTGATTTGGCAGTGATTGATAAAGGTATCATTCATGGTGGCATTATTGGCACAGTTAAAAATGGTGCAGCATTATTGAAAAATATCCAAACGGGTAGGGTTTATCATTATGCCTACGCTATGGTCATCGGAGTGTTTGGTTTACTAACATTCTTGATGTTAAACGCGTAAGGGGAGCAAGTTAGTCATGGAATTGTATAACGTACTCGATTTCCCAATTTTATCGTTGGCAATCTTTTTACCAACACTTGGGGCATTGATCATTTGGCTGTTCATTAAAAATGATAATATGGTTCGCTGGGCAGCACTGCTGACTTCAGTAGCCACATTTATTGTTACGCTACCCCTTCTTTTTAGTTTTGATAAGACTACATCGCACATGCAGTTTGAAGAGTTCCACCCTTGGATTTCTGCAGTAAATATTAACTACCATTTGGGCGTGGATGGTATCTCTATGCCATTTATCGTGCTAACTGGGTTGTTGATTATTATTTGTATTGCTTCTGCATGGAAATGTATTCAAACACGTGTAAAAGATTACATGATTTCATTCCTGATTTTGGAAACAACGTTAATTGGTGTGTTTTCTGCATTAGATGTGATGTTGTTTTATTTCTTCTGGGAAGCACTACTTATTCCAATGTATTTGATGATTGGTGTGTGGGGCGGTAAAAACCGTGTTTACGCAACACTTAAGTTTTTCTTATATACATTAGCAGGTTCGGTATTAATGTTGGTTGCCTTGTTGGCAATGTATTTTGAAGCTGGGCACACATTCAGTATGTTAGACTTGATGAACTATAAGTTTAGTTTCCAATGGCAGTTCTGGATTTTTATTGCATTTTTTATTGCTTTTGCTGTAAAAGTACCGATGTGGCCAGTGCATACATGGTTACCTGATGCGCATACAGAAGCACCAACAGCAGGATCGGTAATTCTAGCAGGTATTCTATTGAAGATGGGTGCGTATGGTTATTTGCGTTTCTCATTACCTATGCTTCCCGATGCATCACAATATTTTGCGCCTATGATGATTGGTTTGAGCTTGGTAGCGATTGTTTATATTTCTTTGGTTGCCATGATGCAAAGGGATATGAAACGTTTGATTGCATATTCTTCTATCGCACATATGGGCTTTGTAACACTGGGAACATTTGTCTTTACCCAACAAGCACTTGAAGGCGCAGTGATAAATATGATTTCCCACGGTTTCGTTGCAGCAGCGATGTTCTTATGTGTGGGTGTGATGTACGATAGACTACATACGCGTGAAATTAGTGATTATGGTGGCGTAGTTAATGTAATGCCTGTATTTGCGGTAATTATGCTCTTTTTCTCTATGGCGAATATTGCATTACCTGGTTCATCAGCATTTATTGGTGAAATTATGGTGTTGATAGGTACATTTGCTGCAGACCCAGCAGAATTGGTTATTTCAGCCAAATGGATTGCCATTGTGGCAACGATAAGTGTTGTTTTATCAGCATGTTACACGCTTTGGATGTATAAACGTGTGATTATGGGTGATGCTATTAAGGATAGTGTAAAATCTATGTCGGATATTACACTGCGTGAGTTTTCATTATTTGCACCGCTTATTATTTTAACCATATGGGTTGGTTTTTATCCACTTCCTGTTTTAGATTTATTGCATGAATCGGTGGCGCATTTGGTTGAGCAAGCAACAACAAGTAAAATTGATACTGCTGTAGCAGTGATAGAACATTCAACGGCGTTAAACGCCGTAACACACTGAGGTTTTATATATGATGACTGAGGTAGCTTTTCCTTTTCCGTTCCCACAACATTTGGAGCTTATCCTTCCTGAAATTATACTAGCAGTAATGGGTATGGTTACATTGTTAATGAGTGTGTTTGTTTCTAAGTCACGGCAAAATATTGTGGCATGGACAGCAATTTTATCTGCTATAGCTGCTGCAGTAACCTTGCTTTCTATTTCTGGTTCTGAGCATCAATATACATTTTATGGTTACTTTTTATTAGACCCCTTAGCTACGTATGCAAAACTATTAATGATTGTAGCTACTGTTTTTGGTATGTTATTATCACTAAACTATGTTAAAGACTTGGCTAATGTAGGTGAGTATTACACGTTGATGCTATTTGCACTCTTGGGTATGTTATTGATGGCATCTGCAAATAACTTTGTGGTTATGTATCTTGGTTTAGAGCTTATGGCATTGTCTGTTT
This sequence comes from Ghiorsea sp., assembly GCA_027080505.1. Classification (GTDB taxonomy): domain Bacteria; phylum Pseudomonadota; class Zetaproteobacteria; order Mariprofundales; family Mariprofundaceae; genus Ghiorsea. Next base: position 14,967 of record JALWRX010000122.1, on the reverse strand, counting down.
ATGTTTTGGTTGGCTACCAGCGTGATGTGCTGCGTTCTACAGAAGCTTCATTGAAATACTTTATTCTTGGCGCATTATCATCGTGTATGCTGTTGTATGGTTTAACATTCTTATACGGTACGACTGGAAGTTTCTTCTTTGCAGAAATGGGTAATATAATTTCAGGAACAGGTGAGAATGAGCGACTAGCTGTATTAACAGGTATGTTATTTGTTTTAGCAGGTTTGGCATTTAAAGTATCTGTTGCACCATTTCATATGTGGACACCCGATGCTTATGAAGGTGCACCAACGCCAATCACAGCATTTATGTCGGTTGCCCCTAAAGTCGCAGGTTTGATTGTGTTTATGCGAATCGTGGAGGAAGTTTTCCAAAGTTTGCAGTCTGAATATACACCTATTCTTATCTTCTTTGCTGTGTTGTCTATGGCAGTAGGTAATCTAGCAGCGATTGTTCAGCGTAATATCAAACGTATGTTGGCGTATTCTACCATCGGTCACGTTGGTTTCATTCTTTTGGGTATGATTGCTGGTACAATGCAGGGTTATACATCAATTATGATTTACATGACTATTTATTTGTTTATGACCATGGGTGTATTTGCCATTATTATTATGATGCGAAGGGATAATATTCAAGGCGAATTGCTGGATGATTTTGCAGGTCTATCCAAAGTACGTCCAGGTTATGCATTAGCTATGGGTTTATTGATGTTCTCTATGGCAGGCATACCTTTCCTTGGAGGCTTCTGGGCTAAATACGCGGTATTTATGGCTGCAGTTGAGCAAGGTCACATTGTATTGGCAACTTTGGGTGTGCTGTTTTCAGCTATTGGTGCTTTCTATTATATTCGTATTGTTAAGTATATGTACTTTGATGAAGAACGCGTAAGTTTCAATTTTGCTAAGAGTGTTCCTTTGCAAGTAACCGTTGTATTTTCAACCCTTGTTGTTGTTGCGATTGGTTTATACCCAGACCCAGTTATGCAGATTTGCAAACTGGCACTTGCAGGCTTCGTTTAATTACATATCTAAACTATTTTGACCGACATGATTACCTCATGTCGGTCTTTTTTTTGAGGTGTCAAACTTGTTTCACCTATACAAAGACTGTATCGCTTTATTCTTGTATTGCGCGCTTATATTTTATTTGTCGAACCAACCAATATTACCGATACCGATGTTGTTTAATCACCAAGATAAGCTTATTCATGCCACAGCTTTTGCTTTGATGGGACTATTAGCTTGGCGAGTTTTTGTGCATACTTTTAAAGTTAAGCATTGGCTTGTTTTGTTTTCACTTCTTTTTTGTAGTTTGTATGGTGTATCCGATGAGTTTCATCAATCTTTTGTTCAGGGGCGAGATGCTGATGTTTGGGATTGGTTGGCTGATACAACAGGCGCAGGGCTTATGGTGTTGGGTTTAAGCCGTGTAGAGTATAAGTTATGATTGCGGGTGTGGATGAAGTAGGGCGTGGGCCATTGGCTGGGCCTGTGGTTACGGCGGCAGTGATTTTATCGTCCGATGATCCCTGTTACGGGCAGTACCAAGATTCAAAAAAAGTGTCCGAAAAAAAGCGGTTAAAGCTTTATCATCACATCCGTAAACATGCTGTAAGTTATGCGGTTGCTCAAGCCAGCCTGGAAGAGATTGATGAATTGAACATCTTGCATGCCACCATGAAAGCCATGACCAAAGCAGTATTAAAACTTGATGTGCAGCCCACATCTGTGGTTGTGGATGGCAATCGTGTGCCTGAGGGTATGCCAGTGCCGACCACGGCCGTGATTGGTGGTGATAATAGTGTGCAGGAAATTGCTGCCGCATCCATTTTAGCCAAGGTTGTTCGTGATAGGTTGATGTGTGCTTATGATTATCAATATCCTGAATACCATTTTGCCCAACACAAAGGTTATGGCACCAAAGCGCATATGGATGCCCTTCAACAATATGGTGTTTGTCCCATTCACCGCAAGTCTTTTGCCCCCATTGCCAAACTGGTGAAGCAGTTAAGTCTTTATGAAGGGTAATATATATTTGTCAGTATTGCGTTGTAGCTAAAAATATACCTGATAATCCAAGGCGTAAACTTCCGGGTAAGAGGCAAACTCTGAGAATGTTGAGCCAGATGGTAATAAGACAGATAAGTTAAGCGTACTTTCATTGGACAATGAATAGTTGATGTATGCTGTGCCAATTTGAGATTGGTCATCCATATTTTTGATGATACTGAAGTTCCCTGAAAGCAGAGGGGTAAACTGATAGTTGAGCCCCAGTGCTGTATATTGTTTTCCTGAATACGGTAAGTGTGGTGTTATCTTGGCAGAGCCGTGGTTAAACCATTCACCACTTAGTGTTATATCAGGGGATAATCGATGCTCCAGACCCAAAACCCACTCGGTGTAGTGCTGGTTGTTTTGAAAGCTGATATGCCCTTCCGCACGAATACCAATATGATTGAAATCTGCTTGTATATTGCCACCCATGACTTGCTGTGAAGGCATGTAAGGTTGATTGATTGTACCTACTAATACCATCCAATTGATGTCTTCAAATACCGATTCAAAACGAAATACCGATGAGGTTGCAGCATTTTCATCACGATTGTTGACCCATATGGCAGAAAGTTGAGAAAGTTCACCAGTTTGAGCTTCCACATACAAAGCATCCACACCTTGTTTGAAGTCACGGTTTAAACTTTGTACTGTAAATGGAGAAAAGAAGTCGTTGGGGCTGAAGAAAAAAGTGGTCGTCAGGTTGATGGCTTGTCGCCCTGCTTTGAGATATACAGTATCATTACTGTAACTGATATTGAATCTGTCAGCTTTGGTTTGGTAAGTATCTGTTGCGGCAAATGTTTGTTGCCATAGTTGTTGATATTCGACATGCCAGTTATTGGCATCCAGATCATACATGAGCCTGGTGGATAAAAGATGGGTAGCCTCACTATTGATTTGACCACTACCAAGAAGCAATAAACCACGCGCTTCCTGGCTGAGTGTATTGCTCTCGGAAACATAAAAGGCATAGCTATTGGAGGCATACGTTACCAACAGGGCAATGAAGATATATAAGCGAATCATGATACCGCTGAATCAGACTTGGCAGAATCTGATTCAATCCGACCATCATGCACCTGGATAATACGTCTGGCTTTATCCATGACATGCTGATCGTGGGTTGAAAACAAAAAGGTAATCCCTTGCTGCTTATTCAAATTCGCCATCATATTGAGCAGTGATTTGGCTGTTTCAGAGTCCACATTGGCAGTAGGCTCATCTGCCAATACAATAGCTGGGCGAGTGACAATGGCTCTGGCAATGGCAACACGCTGCTGTTGCCCGCCAGACATTTCATCTGGGCGACGCTGCTCTAAACCTTGTAAACCCACGGCTTTTAGTGTGTCCATCACGCGCTGATGCTTTTCCTTTTCTTCCACATCCTGCAAGTCCAAGACAAAAGCTGCATTTTCATATGCCGTCATTACGGGAATCAAGTTGTATGCTTGAAACACAAAACCAATTCGATTTTTACGCACTTCAGATAATTCTGAACGACTTAAAGAGGCCAAGTCCACTCCATCTACCCATACCTTGCCAGCACTGGGCACATCCAGGCCACCAATGAGATTGAGCAAGCTGGTCTTACCCGAACCAGAGGGACCACACAATGCGGCAAAATCCCCAGCCTGAATATCCAAAGACACATCATTGATGGCATGGACTTCGATTTTGCCCTGGATATAAGTTTTTTGCACATGCTCAAGGCGAACGATAGGTGAACTGTTCATGATGCTCTCCTTAAATGGTTTTCAGGCTTTCAATGGGTGGTGTTCTGCCAGCTTTCCAGGCGGGGTATGCACCGGCAAGCATGGCAAGGCTAAACACTGAACCCAGGATAAAAACAATACTTTCAGGAAATAATCTTGCCTTAAATAATGGGTCTATAAGCACGCCGCCATAGGTGAAGTCATCACCAAAACCAGAGCTTAAATCAATACCGTGATAATATAAAAAATAAAACCACGGTGCTGTAATCACGATACCAAGGGTTAACCCCAGCAGGGCTAGCCAAAAGCTTTCGACCATCACAAGTTTAAACAATGCTTGCGGTGACAAACCAACTGCCATCATCATACCAAATTCATGTTTGCGCTCCAACACGCTCATCAGCATGGTATTGAGAATACCAGCAGCGATAATCAAACCAACGAGAAACTGGCTGATATAATTCATGCTTTTATCCATGGCAATCACACCTGCCAAGTCAGGTTGTGCCTCATGCCAACTTAGCTCTTCATAGTTTTGCGTGCTGTGTAACGAGGCTATCTTATCACGCATATCATCGGCTTTGCGTTGGTCGTGAATCAATACCGCAATCAATGAAGCTTGATTGCTGCTGTAGCCTAAAGCTTGTTGGGTAGCGGCAAGTGGTAGTAACACCATACTTGCATCAATGGTGTCCACTCCCGTTTTGAACATGCCTTTTACTCTGGCAATGCGGCTGATGATTTCACCAGAGGCATCGGTGGTGGTATATACCAGCTTTTTGCCAAGTTTGAGGCGTAATTTATGAGCAAGCTTGTAGCCGACCACAATGCCATGTTTGCTGTTTGCGCTAAAGAGCTTGCCTTCGCTTAAGCTTTGAATAAAAAGGTTGTTTTTAGCATTTTCAATATTGGGATTCACCGCAATAAACACACCGCCTATGCTTTTGTTGGCACTGGCAAACATGGCTTGCCCCATGATACGTGGTACAGCATCTGACACATTGTCCAGGTTGCGTATCTCATCAAGCATTTTGTCTATATGTTGTAGTTTTTTGTTTAATGTAGGGCTGTTTTGGTAGCCCACAGGCTCTACAGTGACATGACCCATGCCCATTTTCGCGCCTGCATCAATCATGTGGGTATAAGTGTAATCACCAGTTCCTGTAAAAGTTACCGAAAGCAATACGCCAAAAGCTACTGAAGATGCTGTAATCAGTGTACGGCGTTTTCGGCGGAAGATATTGCGAAATGCCAGTTGGTTTAGTTTCACCACATACCTCCGTTATTGATAATGAATCGCATCAATGGGATTCACCCATGCTGCTTTCCATGCAGGATATACCACGGCAAGTAAGGCGATAATGATTAAGAATGCAATGGGGGTAAGCAAAACACCCTGGGTAATATAAGTATACCATACAGGGTCAAAAGCTAGCCCGCCGATAGATACTGAACCATCCATGATGATGGACATATCAATACCGTGCACGGCGAAATAGTCAGAAACCCACCATCCCAACATGAGTGCAATGGCAGATGCAATCAATGCCTGAATTATTGTTTCGGCAAAAATCATTTGAACGATTTGCCAGGGTCGTACACCGATAGCCTTCATGATGCCAAACTCGTGCATACGCTCAAAGACCGTCATCAGCATGGCATTTAATATAATACTGGCAACAGCGATGTAGGTAATGGTGAGCATAATCATGGTTTGCGCATCTGCGGTTTCCAACATGCGGGCGACTACAGGCATGAGTTGCTTCCAGTTTTTTACCTCATACTGGGGAACCAATTGTTTGATTTGCTCTGTCAAACGGCTTAAATCACTATGTGGGTTGGGTTTACGAAGTATGATTTCATGCACGCCTTCAGGTATAGCCATCAATGTGCGAAAAGTGGGCATAAGCATAAATACGCCAGAGCGGTCTATGCCGTCGGAAACGGATTTCAGTATGCCTCCCACAGTAAAAATATCATTGGCCATAAAACCATCGGCACTTTGCCCGATAAAAATCAATTCATCGCCAATATCTACGCCCAGCGTTGCCGCCATCTTTTTGCCTAACACGACAGCTTTAGGCTTTGCTTCATCCAACCAGCTTCCCTTGGCAACATGCTGATATAATTTGGTCACACGTTTTTCCCTATGCAAATCAATGCCGCGTAGGGATGCGCCTGAAGAAGTTGCATGGGTTGCCATTAAGCCAAAGGCATAAAGACGGGGCGAGGCGTTGATTCCCATATTTTGCAATTGTGTAAGTATAGCTTGGCTATGATGGATGCGGTTATATATGTCGGGGTCATCAAGGTAACCGTGGGGGTGTATTTGAATATCCCCCATATTCATTTCGACTACCTGCCGTTCACTGCCAACAACCATGCCTGCCATCATGCTAGAAAATAAAATCATCATGCTGCAAGCAAATGCCATGGACAAAATGGTGACCGCTGCACGTTGTTTGTTTCGCGAGGTATTGCGCAATGATAACTTGAGTATATTCATCGCTGGTGACGTTTGAGGGCGGATTTATTGAAGAAGCTATCGCTGATGGGGATATTCAAGGTCAGCTCCTGAAAAATAAACTCAGTATATTCATTGGGTTTGTCTGCAGGTGCGATATGCAGAACAGATGGGCGAATCTTGCCAGCCAGTTTTTTTAAACCTGTGAAAGTAAAAGTGCGAGAGACCTGCATATCTTCATCATAAAACACTTCCTTGATGGGTAAATGCCGCTTTGCTTCCACTTCCAAAACAATCTTGCCCCATACCACGGCGGCATCCTCTTTGGGCAAAAGGGTAAATTCAATAATGTCTTGTCCATGGCGTTCACCTTCAAAGCTGATACGGGCATCAAAATCATCTTCCAGTCTAGACTCTTTAAGCAGGTCATCATTGGTTAAATGACTACCCATCCAAGAGCTCATCATCATGCCACTGCTTAGGCGAATGGTGCGGTCTGTTTTGGGCAAATAAGTGTAAATATGATTGCCAGACTTAAGTGTCATGGTTCCTTTTTCACGTAAGGGGGAGAGCACCTTGGTTAGGCTCTTTTCTTTACCTTTAGACCATGATTCCAGTTTCATGCTTCGAGAGTAATGTTGAGTTTGTATATTGAGCGTGGCTATAGCGTGTGAAGACTTACCTCGCCACAAGTCATCAACTTCGGATAATATATTGCTGGTGCGTGTGTCACCAGCCCATGCTGAAGTTGTGATCATCATGCCAAGAAGAATCCAATAAAAACGCATATAACCTCCTGTACTATGAAGCAGATAGTATATCGTGAACTGTTTATGATTGAAATCATGAAAGTGAAGGAGGGGAATTAGCTTGCGCCTTTGGGGTTGCTTCTTTACCCTGCCGCATCTATTTATAACAGTTTTAGAGGTTTCTCATGCTTGAATCAATGCGTAAACATACACAAGGTTGGATAGCCAAGGTTGTTCTTGGTGTGATTATTCTATCCTTCGCTTTTTGGGGTATTGGTAATTATTTTACGGGTAATCAGGTCGAAGCGGTTGCGGAAGTTGATGGTGAAGCCATTTATGATGTTGATTTTGCTGCAACATATCAGCGCCAGCTTGCCAATTATGCCAACATGCTGGGAGACAAGTTTAGTAAAGAATTGGCTGAGCAGTTGGGCGTTAAAAATGAAACCATTCAAACCATGGTGAATCGTCGTTTAATGCTGCTTGAAGCAAAAAACCTAGGTTTGGTAGTGCCTGATGAAGCAGTGTTGGCAACAGTACAAAGCAATCCAGCATTTCGTGAATCCAACCAGTTTAGTACGGGTCGTTATGACGCTTTAGTGCGTCAAATGGGTTTTGCTTCAGCGCGTGATTATGAAAATTATCTGCGTCAAAGTATTATGATTGATACTTTGCAAAAAGCGATTGTTGAATCAGCTTCAGTGAGTGATGCAGAAGTAAAAGCTAGATTTAATGCTTCCTTTGAGAAGCGGGTGTTGGCTGCTTTGATTGTAAACCCTGAATCTTTGAAACCTGCAATTAAAGTGAGTGATGAACAAGCAAGAAGTTGGTATGAATCGCATACTTCAGCATATCAGTCGCCATTAAAAGTTGAATTGCAAGTTGTAGATATTAATGCTAAAGACTTGATGGATGAAGTAAGTATTAGTGATGAAGATGTGGCTCAGGCTTATGCTGAGCGACAATCTGAATTTGGTACGCCAGAAAAACGTAAAGCTTCACATATTTTGGTGCGTGTAGCTAAAGATGCTTCCCAAGGTGTGCTTGAAGTGGCGCAAGCAAAAATTGAAGCTGCTAAGAAGCGTATTGCTGCAGGTGAAAGTTTTGCAGCAGTAGCAAAAGATGTTTCTGATGATGTGACAGCTTCTGCAGGTGGCGACTTGGGTTATTTTGCACGTGGAGCCATGGTTCCTGAATTTGATAAAGTGGTATTTGAGCAGTTGAAAGTTGGGGAAGTCAGCGATGTAGTGCGTACCAAATTTGGATTGCATTTGATTCAGCTGAATGATGTGAAACCTGCAGATGTGAAGCCCCTTGCTGAAGTGAGAGAGAAGTTAAAAAATGAATTGCGTAAGGAAGCTGCTGTAAATGAAGCTTACCGACTATCACAAGACTTAGACAATGCTTTGGGTATGGAAGATTCGTTAGAATCTGCTGCGGCAAGTGTAAATCTACCTGTGCAAAAGCTTGGTCAGTTGAGTACGGAGAATGTGTTGGCTAATCCACTGTTGGGTGCTTATGATGAATTGAAGAAAAAGGCTTTCACTGCCATGCCTGGAGATGCGATTGAAATTACAGAAGTAGACAATGGTCATTTTGTTGCTTTGGAAGTTCTTAAGCGTATCAACCCACAAACCATGGATTATGCAGAAGTAGTCAAACGTGTTTATGCAGATGTGACGAACGATTTGGCTGCAAAACAAGCACAAGACATTGCGGAAAATATTTTACGTGCAGCACAAGAAGGCAAAAGTATTCAAGCGCTGGCTCAACAGTTTGGGCAACCTGTGTTTACATCTAAACCTGTGCGTAGTAACGGTGAAGGTGATGACGCAGTATGGCTAAGCCCTGTTTTACGCGCTTCGTTTGCTATACCTGAAGGTGAGTGGGTTAATCATGTTATATCAACACCTGCAGGTGTTGCTGTGGTTTATGTACAAAAAGTTGAACATGCTGATGAGAAAGTATTTGCTGCTGAATCGGGCAAGGTGCGAGATGAAGCACTTAAAGCCAAAGGTGCAGTACGTTTTGCACGTTGGATGGCAAGTGTACGTGATCGCCACGAGGTCACCATCAATAAGCGCGTATTGGATCGTTTCTAAATAACTAAGTGTCACGCTCTATCTTTATTACAGCAACTGATACTGGTGCTGGTAAAACATGGGTGACGACAAACCTATTGAAACATTTGCTGGCTCAAGGTGAGTCTGCGCAAGCTTTAAAACCCATTGCTAGTGGTGTGCTGGCAACAGGTGTAAATGAAGATGTTCAGCAATTGATAGATGCTGGAAATGCAGATGAACCAGCAGTGAATTTTCACACCTTTCAAACACCTGTTGCGCCAGCACTGGCTGGGCAAAAAGAAAAGTGTGCCTTATCCCCTGAAAAACTTTTGACATGGATAAGGCAGCGAGAAATAGAAAAACAAACAACGTTGATTGAAGGTGTAGGTGGCTTAATGGCTCCGCTTGTGTTGGGCAAGAAGCCGTGGCTGGTGAGTGATTGGTTGCAAGCTATGCCTGATGCCGAAGTGATGTTGGTTATACCTTTGCGTTTGGGGTGTATGAGCCAAATTTTGGTGCATTGTGCATACCTTGCTTCAATCCAACGTCCACCCAAATGGATTGTTTTGAATGATTTGGAACACAATCAAACAGGTGAAGAAACCATGCGTATAATATCACCGTATCTATTCAATATTTTTGATAAAATGCCAGCTTTGGTTGTGGTGGGGCAAACTTCGGATTTAGCGTCTATACTGTAAACATCCAAAAATATTTACTTTCGAGAGTTCTTGAAAGAAGATAGAGGTTGTTATGACGACACCAGAGAATAAGAGAGAAGTACAGTCTGCTTTAGCATCTGACTTGCGTTTGCACCCACAACGCTTGGAGTTGGGGCAGGCAGAAATGCTCACTGATGTGTTGCTTAGTCGTTTTGAAGATTTAGAGCAACGTTTAAACACCTACTTTTCAGGGTCTGCAGCAGGTCCTGAGCTGCGTAAAAGTATGCAGGCTTATTTGTCACGCTTAAATTCTAACCCACTTATCCCACTTCATTTTCGTTTAAAGGTTTTGCACAGGTTTGAAGAGAGATTGGACTTATTTGATGCAGAAATGACGGCTGCTGTCTTGAATGCGCATAAAATCGGTGTGGATATGGTGCAAAAAGAAGCACTAAAAAACCCAGAATATTACACAATTTTGGTGGATATGGTTGCCCATGCTATTAACTTGGCGGGTAGTTTAATGAAGGATACACTAGGCAGCTACCATGCGCCTGCGATCATTACAGTTCGTCAAGTATTTGATTTGATGCGTTTAGGTATGATTGTTGTACCTGAATTGGGTGAAGGAGCTGAGGAAGAAATAAAACGCTTGCACCTATCGATTGTTCGTTATGAGCTTTTACGGGGGCTAGACTTTTTTAGCAAAACAATTGAAGAACAAGCAATGATGATGGATGAGTTGCAGCATCATATTAATCAGCTAACCCCATATTATTTGCCAAAGAATGGTCTTAAAAGCTCAGAAATGAAAGGTTATAGCTTGCTGGTCACCAATATGAGTCGCCCTAATGATACGGCACAAGTGGTTGCTTTTGCACCACAGCCAACAACTTCAGATTATATTATTATTCCCATGGATGATTTCATTGATAAATTGGTAATGGCGATTGATAGGGCAGAAAAAGTCATTAACAATCCTGTGTTGCAGAGCAATGACTTGCAAATTGAAGCGTCTTTACAAACGACTGTATTGGGTGGGAATGCCATACTTGACGCTTTACGCACTAAATCGCGTGATACTGAGCGTCAAGAGTATGGCAATGCAAAATTGGTGGTGGACTGGTCTTTGCAACATAGTATTTCAGTACTGCAAAATGCACTTGCGCCCAAAGAACATATTTTAAGCAAACAGACAGAAACTGAAGATGAAAGTAATATTGCCCCTGCCCATGCTTGGACAGTAGTTAATATTAGTCGTCAAGGCATGGCGATTGAGCGCTTGAGTGCGGTTCCGCCAGAAAGGGAAGTTAATGCTCTTATAGGTTTGCATTGGAAACCACATCGTGGTGAGCCATGTTTTGCCTTTATTCGTTGGATTCGTTACCCCAAAGAAGGTGAACAGCAAATGGGATTGCAGTTTTATTTGCGTGATTTTGTGCCTGTCAATGCCACCATGTTATCCATTGGGGATACAAAGGAACATCGCAAGTGGTCGCTGTTGGCAAGCTTTGAGGCAGATGGTGAGCATGTGATTGTATTTCCCGATCCTACAGTATTTAAAGGTATGGTTTTTAGTGTGGAAGAAGCCAGTCATGGTGGATATTATAAAGTGACACAAGTGCAAGAAGTGGGCTCAAATTATGCTATTTGTGTTGCTCGGGTTGCATCAGAGTTGGATACCAAGCATATTGATGGTTAGGGTAGGCACTTCTTACGACTATCGAAAAAGGATTTACAATGTCTGAATTAAAGAATGATTTGTTTTTACGCGCATGTTTGCGTCAAGATGTAGAGCGCACGCCTGTGTGGATGATGCGTCAAGCAGGGCGTTATTTGCCTGAATATAGGGCAACGCGAGCCCATGCGGGTGGTTTTTTAAACCTATGTCGCTCGCCTGAAATGTGCAGTGAGGTGACGTTGCAGCCTATTGATATATTGGATGCAGATGCTGCGATTTTATTTTCCGATATTTTGGTGGTGCCTGAAGCCATGGGCATGGAGCTTACATTTGGCACGGGTGAAGGGCCAAAGTTCCCTGACCCTATCACATGCAAAGCGGATGTAGAAAAGTTGCCTGTATTGGATGACCCAACCTGTGAATTGGGTTATGTGATGGATGCAGTGAGCACCATTCGTCGTGATTTAAATGGCCGAGTTCCTTTGATTGGTTTTGCAGGTAGCCCATGGACATTGGCGACTTATATGGTTGAAGGTGGCGGCTCAAAAAACTTTTCTAAAGTGAAAGCTATGATGTTTAATGAGCCTGAAACCATGCACTTGCTGCTAGAAAAGCTAGCCGATTCCGTTGCGGCTTATTTAAATGGTCAAATTGCTTCAGGTGCGCAAGCTGTACAAATTTTTGATACATGGGGCGGTATTTTAAATACGCGTGATTATAAAGATTTCTCATTGCAATACATGGAACGCATTGTATCGCAATTAACACGTGAGAATGATGGTCGTAAAGTACCAGTGATTCTTTATTCTAAAGGTGGCATGGGCTGGCTTGAAGCCATGGCTGATACAGGTTGTGATGTACTAGGCTTGGATTGGTCGATTGATATTGATGAAGCACGCCGCCGCGTGGGTGATAAGGTTGCTCTGCAAGGCAATATGGACCCTACTATGCTGTATGCCAACCCTGAAAAAATCCGTGCTGAAGTGAAAGATATTCTAGCAAAATTTGGGCATGGCAATGGGCATGTGTTCAACCTTGGGCATGGTATTACACCTGATGTGCCACCAGAACATGCCATTGAATTCTTTAAAGCAGTGCGTGAAGAGTCTGTGAAGTATCACACCAAATAAACGTGTTTACGGGTATTATTCAAGACGTAGGGCGTATTGATTCGCTAGAGCACCAAGACAGTCAATCATTGTTTGTCTTTGCAACCAAGTTGGATATGTCGGCTTGGCAGTTGGGTGATTCGGTAGCTGTGGACGGTTGTTGTTTAACCATTACAGAATTCCCTGATACAAAAAAAAGCCTATGGGCGGCAACGCTATCACCAGAAACCATCAAACTTACGCGCTTCTCCGAGGTGCAAACAGGTGATAAGGTAAACTTAGAGCCTGCACTGCGTATGGGAGATGCTTTGGGCGGACATATGGTGAGCGGTCATATTGATGATGTGGCACGTGTTGTTGCTATAAAAGATGTGGGTGAGCATAAACAAATTACATTTGAAGTGCCTGAAAAGCTTAAACAATATGTGGTGGTCAAAGGCTCTGTAACACTGAATGGTGTGAGCTTAACTGTGAATACAGTGGCGAACACATGTTTTAGTGTGAATTTGATTCCACATACTTTAGAGCATACCAACCTGCATCTTTTGCAAAAAGGTGATAGAGTGAACCTTGAAACTGACCTTTTGGGTCGGTATGTTGAACGGATTTTAAGCTGCCAAAGCAGTGCCAATACACAGGAGGAGACATGAGTCTCGACCCTTGCGAAGAATTGATTGAAGAGCTGCGCGCTGGGCGCATGATTATCCTTGCCGATGATGAAGACCGTGAAAATGAAGGTGATTTGGTGATGGCGGCGGAATGGGTTACGCCTGAAGCGGTGAACTTTATGGCAACCCATGGGCGTGGTTTGATTTGTTTAACCCTTGAAGAAGAACAGGTGGATAGGCTTGGTTTACCTTTAATGACGCAAAACATTAACTCCAAGTTTAAAACCAACTTTACCGTGTCGATTGAAGCCGCAGAGGGGGTAACCACAGGTATTTCTGCATTTGATAGGGCGCACACCATTCGTACAGCCATTAAAGATGATGTGGTAGCTGAAGATATCCATACACCTGGGCATATATTTCCGCTCAAAGGTCAGGAAGGTGGGGTTTTGGTTCGCGCAGGGCATACCGAAGCCAGTATTGATTTAGCGCGATTGGCAGGCTTGAAACCTGCAGGTGTGATTTGTGAAATTATGAATGAAGATGGCTCTATGGCACGTATGCCAGAGCTGAAAAAGTTTGCCAAGAAACATGGTATTAAGATTGGTTGTATTGCAGATTTAATTTCGCATCGTCTCAAACATGACTCTTTGGTGAAACGTGAAGTGGAAGTGCGTTTGCCAACAGAATTTGGTGATTTTCAAATGGTTGGTTTTAGTAATCTTGTGGATGATGCAGAGCATGTAGCATTGGTGATGGGTGAACCCACAGCTGAAGAGCCATGTTTGGTGCGCGTGCACTCTGAGTGTTTAACAGGTGATGTGTTTACTTCACGCCGTTGTGATTGTGGCTCCCAACTTCATGCGGCGATGAAACAAATTGCTGAAGCAGGTACGGGCGTGTTGTTGTATTTGCGCCAAGAAGGACGTGGTATTGGTCTATTCAATAAATTGCGTGCATATTCATTGCAAGATGCAGGGCATGATACAGTGGAAGCCAATCATAAGCTGGGTTTTAAGGCGGATTTAAGGGATTATGGTATTGGGGCGCAAATCTTACGGGATTTGGGTTTGCGCAAGCTCAGGCTTTTAACCAATAATCCAAAAAAAATCGTGGCTCTGGATGGTTATGGTCTGGAAGTGGTGGAACGTGTGCAGCTTGGTACATTTGCCCATGAGGATAATATCCATTATTTAACCACCAAACGTGATAAAATGGGGCATTTGTTTGATGTCTTAGAACAGAAAACTGGAGAATCTAATGAGTCTTGATGCACCAACATTGGATGGCACTGTCGATGCAACTGGTTTGCGTATTGGTATTGTGGCGGCACGTTTTAATGAAGGTATCACCAATGCTTTGACCGATGGTGCAGTGGAGGCATTAAAAAAACATGGTGCAAGTGATGAAAATATTACAGTTGTTCGCGTGGCGGGAGCATTAGAAATCGGTACCATTGCTCAGCGCATGGCAAAGTCACATGCCTATGATGTAATTGTATGTTTGGGCTGTGTGATTCGTGGTGGTACTGCACATTTTGATTATGTATGCCAAGGTGCAATGGATGCAATCAATCATATTGCAGAGCGTGGTGATATTGGTGTCGGTAATGGTGTGTTGACGGTGGATACATTGGAACAAGCACAAGCGCGCACAGGCGGTGCACACGGGCATAAAGGCGCTGAAGCAGCTTTAACGGCAGTCGAAGTCGCCCAAGCATTAAAGAATTTAGAAGCCATGGTGGAGTAAGCGTGAGTCAAACGAAAAAACAAAAACAACCCAATCGTCATTTGGCACGAGAATCTGCGATTGAAGCTTTGTATGCTTGGCATAATGGTGGCAATGATGCAGCAATGATTCCT
>JALWRX010000121.1 GCA_027080505.1 Ghiorsea sp. | reverse complement strand
TTGAGAAAATATTGGCAGAACATCCAGGTGTGGATCAAGAGTTTTCATTGGTGAAATTTGATAATTTTGAAGATTCGTCTTTGTCTATTTTCCTTTATTATTTCAGTAAGAGCAAGGAGTGGGCGGTATATTTGCAGGTACGCCAAGAGGTGAATATGCAAATCATGCAGTTGCTCGAATCTTTAGGTTTGGAGTTTGCCTTTCCAAGTCGCACTTTGTATATCGAACATCAGGATAAACCATGTCTGTGATGTTGTTTAAACTTCGTGGTGTGGAAGATGATGAAGCCGATGACATTCGAGCTTTGTTAGAAGCCCATGACATTGATTTTTATGAAACAAGCAATGGACGTTGGGGCCTAGGTTTTGCAGCCATTTGGTTGCATGATGATACCCAATTTGAGCAAGGAAAAAACTTGATTCAAACGTATCAAGTGCAACGTTATGAGGATGCACAAGCCACATATACTGAACTTTGTGCGCAAGGTGAGCAGCCCACAGTATGGAAAAAGTTTAAGCAGAACCCTGTGCAAGTTTTTTTGGTATTGCTGGCAATATTGATTGTGGCTATATTTGTATTATCACCCTTCGTGTTGTTATGAATTGTGTTGCTATAAGGTGTATGAGGCAAAAACATGAAAAATCATATTGAAGTCATCGTTGAGACGGAATACCAAGCAGAGCAATCACGAGAGGGTGAGTATGTGTTTGTTTACCATGTTTGTATTCAAAATAAGGGTGAGCAAGCGGCACAACTTTTATCACGCAAATGGTTGATTACCGATGCTGATGGCAATGTTATTGAAGTACAAGGTGATGGTGTGATTGGTCAGCAGCCTGTGATTCAACCACAGCAGGAGCATAGGTATAGTAGTTATTCTGTGCTTAAAACCGAGGTGGGTTGTATGCAGGGCTCATATCAAATGCGGGGAGAAGATGGTGTGTTTTTTGAGGCGGATATACCGATGTTTACTTTGGCAGTTGCAGGTATTCTCAATTAGCTATTTCTTTTTGGGGTTTGCCCAAGTGTATAAACCGAACTTGTAATAACCACGCACATTATGCAAACGATAATCCAAGTCTTGTTTTACGGGAATAATGACGCCATCAATTTCAGACTCCATGTATTTGACCAATACAGCTCCACCACCGCCTGTAATCATAATGGCATCAATATCCCAATCATCCTCCCAAACTCGATTGGCATCGGTGGCAATTTGTGAAGCCAGTTGTTTAAATGCATGCTCTGTTATTTTGTGCAAATCATACGACTTGCCCCGTACTTTGATTGTTCCTTTATCTACAGCGTCATATAAACGGTAGATTTCAATATCAATACCACAGGCATCTTTAAGTTTGCTACCAATTTGAGCAAAAGCGCGGGATATACCATTTTTGGTGGTTAAACTACCACGTTCGGAATAACGACCTTTGTCAGAAATTGTGTAGTCTGTTGTGCGAAATCCAACATCAATAATGCCAATTTTATCAGTGGCAAAACGTTTATTTTGTGCAATACCTGTGCTACTTAATAAACTATCCATCACTGTGCCAATGGGTTGTGGTAGTACACGCACGTCTGAAACTTGAATGCTTGTTTGTTTGCGTTCTCCATCAGCATTAACCACATAAAAGTTATGTGTGGTTTTTAACATTTTTGCCAGTTCATCTTTGTATTCACGGTAGTGACCAATGGGTAAACCCACCACCAATTGGATGGGCTGGGATGTGTCTTTTACTAGCTTACTTAATGTTGCTAGGGCAAGGATTTTACTGGAAGACGATACAAATTGGGTTTGATCTAGGGTGAAGGTGCGGTCAGAGCTTTGGCGTTCTGCGAGTTCACCAACAAAATATGAAGTGTTGTCCACTTCGATTTGTAAGTGATCATCATCAGTATTGGAGTGTAGTAAGTTTTCTTTGATTTGAAATTCAACGGCTTCACCGAAAATCGATTTAAAGATGAGAAAATCATGCCCGTTGGTTGCTTTTGTGAAGCCAAAGCCAATATCAATACCAATAATGTGTTCAGCCATAAATGCTCCAATATGTAATCGATGAGATGCCTTTAGTTAAGCAGAGGTTAGAAGTGCTGTCTATATTGTCAACACAACACAAAAAAAGAGCTGTAAGGTGTTAACCTCACAGCTCTAAGTCAAATGGTGCTTATAAGCTAAATTAGCTTGTCATATTCGCATAATTTTGCACAAAGATGCCAGCAAACAAAATCGTCGCAATCACTGCTGGCCCATCACGATATAAAAACTTACCAATCTTTTTTGTCATATTCTTCATATACATCCTCCTTTCTTACTTAGGATGTTGTTTATTATACATAAGGTTTATTATAATAATGTGATGTTAATCATAAATTTTATTTAGGATTCTAAAGTGAGGTTTAACATCTGTTGAATCGCATGGTGTAGTTTATCAAAGTTGATGGGTTTGTTTAATATCAGTGTGTTCTGCATGTCTATATCAGTAAATGAACCTGTATTGTCATAACCTGTGAGAAAGATAATACCCACACTGGTATGCTGTTGACGAAGTTTCTTCGCAAATTCAATGCCGCCCATGTTTGGCATAATCACATCAACAATCACAGTATTA
>JALWRX010000120.1 GCA_027080505.1 Ghiorsea sp. | reverse complement strand
ATAGCAACAAGAAACTTCTAGTGATATATCGCACCATTTATTGTGACAGAATGGATGACCAATGCTTTTCTATGCGTTTGATGGATATAGGTATGGATGTTTTCAGGCTTTGGGCAAACAATGCAACGCGAAGCTCTTCTAACAACCAGCGAAATTCTATGAGTTGCGTGGTGTCTTCATGATGTTTTTCACATTGCTCTTTTCGTTGTTGGTATTGCAACCAGAATTGTTGTAATACTTTGGTGTTAGCGGAATCTTGTGCTAAGTGTTGCCCCGCTTT
Source organism: Ghiorsea sp. (assembly GCA_027080505.1). Lineage (GTDB taxonomy): Bacteria > Pseudomonadota > Zetaproteobacteria > Mariprofundales > Mariprofundaceae > Ghiorsea. The sequence goes on along the minus strand of JALWRX010000120.1, from coordinate 2,360 downwards.
TTCCAAGCGTAATACAACGGCTTGTATAAAGCGTGGTAGGTGTGGCAACCATTGGCTTGGGGTGTGTTGCACAAAATCAGGGTATATGATGTGCTGCATTTGTTGTTGTATATCTTGCACCACAGGGGTTAGGGCTGCAGCTTTAACATTAACCAGCTTGCCTTGTAATTCAGCATAATTTTGTAAGGTTTTACATACTTGTTCGGCAATGATTGCCCCTTGTTTGACCACTTTGGCTCTGCCTTGATCCAAGAGCATTTGAAAATCTTTGGCATTACGGGGCAATGCTTCTAAGTCTTGCAAAAATACCTGCTCAAATGTTTGGCTGATGATGGATTCACGCAAATCTTCAGCTTTGCCTAGGCTAACATAATACAAAGCCAATTCTTTTTGTTTGGGCATGTTTTTGCGCAGCATATCGACTTGCTGGTGTAAACTCAGCATAAGCAGTCGTTTTACACCTTGCCGTGTCGCTTTGAGCGCAGCAGCTTCGCTTTCCAAAAGGTTGATAGAAACACTGTTTTGTTTATCTACCAAAGCGGGGAACTGGGCAATCTGCATGCCTTGTTTTTGACTGGTGACCACTTCAGCCAGCTCGCCAAAGTCCCATCGGGTGATATTTTGTTGTAGTTTAATGGCTGTGTGTTTTTGCTGCGCTGTATCCACACGAGCAAGGTGGGCGTATTGCTTTTGCAATAAACCCAGTTGATGCCCTGTGGCGATGACTTTGTTATGGGCATCACGGATTTCAAACTTCATGCGTAAATGAGCGGGTAGTTTATCGACTTGCCAATCTTGGGTGGGGATATAAATGCCAGTCATGCGTTGCAACTCACGCGATAAGGCAAGCAGCAGTGAACCTTGCGCAAAAGTGAGATTGCTGACACAAGCTGCGGCAAACTGAGGCGCAGGCACAAAGTTTTTACGCAGCGATTTAGGCAAAGCTTTGATAAGTGCGGTGATTTTTTCTTCTAACATGCCCTGTACCAACCATTCAAATGGTTCTGCCTTGAGTTGCCCCAATGCCATGATTGGCACTTGCACAGTGATACCATCGGCATGATGGCTGGGGTCGAAGTGGTATTGTAGTTTGAGCTTTAAGCCTTGGGTTTCCAAGTGGGTGGGAAACTGCTGTTTATCAACAGTGTGTGTTGAATCATCGAGTAAAAATTCTTTGCTTAAATAGAGCAGTTTTGGATTGTCTTTTTCAGTTTTTTTGCGCCATTGCTCAAATAATTTGCCGCTATACACATGTTCAGGAATAAGCGCATCAAAGAAATCAAAGCGGGTTTGTTCATCACGCATCAAATCACGGCGGCGATGTATGGCTTCCATGTTTTCTATCTCTGCCAGTAGTTTTGTGTTGTGCTTAAACCATTTACCAAAGCTGTGAAATTCATGATGTACCAAAGCATGACGAATAAAAAGTTCACGAGATACTATAGGGTCAATCGCACCAAAATGCACAACACGGCGGCTGATGATGGGTAAGCCATACAAGGTCACGGTTTCATAAGCACAAACTTGAGCACGTTTCTTCGACCAATGCGGCTCACTGTAGGTGCGTTTGAGCAGGTGGGGGGCTAAGGCTTCTAACCATTCGGGTTTGATGGGTGCAAGGCTTCGTGCAAATAAACGCGATGTTTCAACCAATGAACCAGCCATCAACCAACGCGTTGGTTTTTTGCTTACAGGAGAGCCGGGGAATAAGTGGACTTGCAAACCCCGCGCACCGATAAATGGAGCTTCACCTTTTTTGGCTTCTTCCCGCTTTTTAATGGTATGGCTAAGCAAGCCTGCAAGCATGGCTTTATGAATGTCATCAGGTTTGGCTTCTTCTTGATTGGGGGTGAGTTTTAGCTCACGTACTATGCCCAATAGTTGTCCGTGCAAATCCACCCATTCACGCATGCGCAAATAGGATAAGAAATGGGTAGTACAGGTTTTTCGCAGTTGTGACTTGCTCAAATGTCTACGTTGTTCGTGATACCAATGCCAAAGCTTAAGCCATGATAAAAAGTCGGATGTTTTATCCGTGAAAACACGGTGTTTTTCGTCTGCTTTTTGTTGTTTGTCAGCAGGTCTTATTTTGGGGTCTTGCACGGATAAGGCAGCAACAATAATCAACACTTCATGCAGGCTTCGCTCTTTGTCTGCTTGTAAAATCATGCGTCCGAATCGGGGGTCCACAGGTAGGCGGGTCAGTTGTTTGCCTTGTTTGGTGACAACCATGTTTTTATCAATCGCCTGCAACTCTTCAAGCAGCTTGTAACCATCTTGTATGCTACGCTTTTCAGGTGGTTGCATGAAATCAAACTTATGAATGTCACCCAGCCCTAAGTTAACCATTTGTAAAATCA
>JALWRX010000119.1 GCA_027080505.1 Ghiorsea sp. | reverse complement strand
TACCGCGCCAGTTGCCCCAATAATGATGCTAGCTCTATTATCGAACAGCTTCAAAACAAGAGTATTGATGCTGTATTGTTGGGCAGTGCAAAAACCGCAGCATTTTATGTGCAGCGCATTGCCAACTTAAGCCTTGCCAATACACCAGTGATTGCCGTGATGAGCCAACAGGTGACAAAAGCCGCTGACAAATTAGGATTAAAGGTGCAGGTTACCGCCAGCGAACCCAGCTTTAAAGCTATGTTACAAGGTTTAGACGATTATTTTGCTACACAAGACAAAGGATAAACAATATGCCATTTGATTTAACCCATAGACCTCGCCGCCTTAGAAAAACTGCGAATTTACGTCGTATGGTTTCTGAAACCACTTTATCGGTGAATGATTTGATTTATCCCATTTTCGTCGATGAAGGCATCAAAAAAGCAGTGGATGTCAAAAGTATGCCTGGCGTTCAGCGCATTCCTTTATCTGATGTGGCTGCCATGGTGAAAACGGTTGAAGATGCTGGTGTTCCTGGGGTGATTTTCTTTGGTATCCCCACTGAAAAAGATGCTATTGGTTCTGGTGGCTGGGATGATGAAGGCATAGTGCAAAAGGCGATTCGCGCTGCCAAAGCGGCTTGCCCCGATATGATTATCATTGCTGATACTTGCTTTTGTGAATACACCGACCACGGTCATTGCGGTGTATTGCATGGTGATGAAGTGGATAACGATGCAACGCTTTCTAACCTACAAAAAGAAGCTGTTTCTTATGCCAAAGCAGGCGTGGATATTGTTGCCCCATCAGGCATGATGGATGGCATGATTCAAGCCATTCGCCAAGGTTTGGATAAAGCGGGCTTTCAAGATACACCCATCATGTCGTATGCAGTTAAATATGCATCAGGCTATTTCGGACCATTCCGTGATGCAGCGGATTCCACACCCAGTTTTGGCGATAGAGCACAATACCAAATGGATCCTGCTAACCGCCGCGAAGCCATCAAAGAAGCATTGCTTGATGTGGAAGAAGGTGCAGATATGTTGATGGTGAAACCTGCACTAGCTTACATGGATATTATCCGTGAAGTGAAAGATGCCACACAACTACCTATGGCTGTATATAACGTATCGGGTGAATATGCCATGGTCAAAGCTGCTGCTGCCAATGGCTGGATTGATGAAAAACGCGTGGTGTTGGAAACCATGCTCAGCTTCAAACGCGCAGGCGCAGATATGATTCTCACTTACCATGCCTTGGATGTTGCTGCATGGTTAAACGAGCAATAAATGAGCGACAAACAAGAGCCTATTATTGATGCTGACACGGTTGAAGAAGCCCAACCTTCAACATCGCAATCTAATGAACAGGATAAAGTAAAAACCAAGAAAAAGAGTAACTTTAAGTTCTATTTCTTTTTGATACTTATCTTGGCTATTGGCACATGGGCTTTTTGGACATTTTCACCCGAAGCACAACAGCTTCGCATGCAATTTGAATCCACTTTTTCACAACCAAGTGAAGAAATAACCCCAGAACCAGAGCTTGAAACACCACAAGCTTCAGCACCCATAGAAACAACACCTGCACCCGTTGCACAACAAGAAACAACCCCTTTATTTGAAACGGACATCACAAATACAGATATAGAGCAAACTGAAAACACTGAACAAGCAACAAGCCCTGAACAAGGTTTAGCCGTTGATTTAAAAAGCAACAACCCTGAAATCATCACTTCGCTGCAAAGTTTACAGCAGCAAGTCGATGATTTAACACAAGCCATAGCTTCACTGCAGCAACAACAGCTACAATGGTCACAACAACAAGTTCGCGCTCAACTCTTTGCTTTATTACGCCAAGCATCATCACCACAAAGTAGCCTTGAGCAAATGATGATTGCATGGAAAAGCATTGGTTTCTTACCCTTATTAAGCCAAAACAAACGTGATATTGCTGAACAAGCATTTACCGCCTTACAAGAAACACAACAAAACATCCAACAAACTGAAACCAATATCCAAAGCCTTATCCAAACATTAGCCAGTGAAATACACCCCGCAGCATTAAAAGATATGAGTCAAGATGTAACCAATGTGATTGACCCCTATCAACAAACAAATGCTTTTGATTCATGGTTAGATTGGTTGAAACAACAATTTGTGATTACCAAGCTGGATAAACATGCCCTAGAACTATCGGATGACCCGTACGCAGACCTTAAACAGCTCATCACCGAACTCAATCAACTTCAAACATCCATACACCAACACAACTGGGATAATATTGGCAGTTTAACCTCGCTACTCTATCAATTGGAGCAACGTGGTCTTGAAGCATCATTTAGCAATGAAAGCATTGCCAACTTACAAGCTGATATTCGCCAGTGGCAAGATGAAGCCCAAACATGGATGGCACAATTATGATTCGTATTGTTATGATGTTATTGTTGATTGCAGCGGTATTTGTAAGCCTGCTCGTTTTCCCTGATATTGCTAATCAACGTGTGCGCATTGAAATATTAGGCTGGTTGTTTGAAACACGCACAGCCATGTTTACCTTACTGATTATATTCAGTTTAAGTGCGTTGTGGCTAGTGCAACGCACCTTTACATTAAGTATCAATAGCCCTAAACAACTGTGGAGCAACCTACGCAGTGGTAACAAAAAACGCCG
>JALWRX010000118.1 GCA_027080505.1 Ghiorsea sp. | reverse complement strand
AAATTGTCGCAACAATCAACAAAACACCACTGGATGATTCTTTTTGGATAAATGATTCAATAAACTTCATGCTGACAATGTGATATTTTTTGCACTTTTGGTCAATCATAATAATGTTAAAATTGCTTAATTTTTCAGGGTGTTGCACTATTTCATCTGAAATACCACACTAGCCCAATGAAGCTGCCTATAGACTTTTATTTGCGACAAGATGTGGTGCAAGTTGCCCAAGATTTGTTGGGTAAAGTATTATACACCCACATTCATGGCAAAACATGCGCTGGCATCATTACCGAAACAGAGGCTTATGCAGGTATTACCGACAAAGCATCGCATGCTTATGGCAATCGCCGAACAACGCGTACTGAAACCATGTATCAACAAGGCGGCATAAGCTATGTATATCTTTGTTATGGCATGCACCATTTATTCAACATCGTGACCAACCAACAAGATATTCCTCATGCCGTATTAATTCGAGCCATCCAACCTTATGCGGGGTTGGACACCATGCTGCAAAGGCGAAACGCCAAACAATACCACCACCAACTACTCAATGGCCCTGGCAAATTATCTATGGCAATGGGCATCAACCAAACCTTCAATGCCCAATCCTTACAAGGCAACCAAGTTTGGTTAGAAAGTAAATCTATTGACGTGCCCGAGGAGTGTATTGAAATCACACCACGAATCGGCGTGGACTATGCAAAAGAAGATGCGCTTTTGCCCTATCGCTTTGTGGTCAAAGCCAAACTATAGCCTTTAACATCTATCTTTCTCATGGGTTCACCAAACGCACAGTTACAAACAGCTTTTACAGACATGCAAGGTTACTGCTCTTCCTGCACTTGTTTAAGTTTAGCGAGCACTTTGTCCACCGTGGCAGTCACCACGCCTTGTTTAGCCACAAGCACCAACGGCGCATTGGCACACTGGCTTCGGCAATCGCCCATGATGCATTTTGTGCCTAACAGCCCTTCAAGCTCTTTAGCCAGCTCTCTGCTGCCTTTATCGCTGCATTCAGGGCCAAAGCAGACTTCGATTTTAGGTAGCTTGTTCATATCAATATCATTCATATCGCAAAGATAGCATCTCACGGTTGTTTTTGAACAAGTAACTAATAAAAGGGGGCGTCCCCTTATTTATTAAGGGTTTAGCAAACGTAAAATACTTCGGAAAAGCTTAAGTTAAGTATGATTCCCCGAACTTACATATTTCCAAAAAAACTAAAATCAAAATAATGCCTTTTATCTTTCACCAAACATACCCCAACCTTACCCTCCGCACATTCTCGCACAGGAATAGCATTTCGCTGATTTAGCTCAACCAACGAACCAAAGTAGATTGAATATGTCAGAGAATCAAACTGAATTGCCATCCAATAAGCCTTTGCACCATATTCTTTTTCAGCACCTTCTGCTTTTTCGTAAGCATTGCTTCCTAAATTATAATGGGAATTCAACAAATGGTTTTTTTGATATTTATTCCGCGCCTTTATGCTAATGACATATTTTTTATTTTCCTTCTCAGCATATAAGTCCGCATATGGATAGTTCATCTTCCTATCATTAAGATTAACAATTTTCTCAAAAGAATTATCAACTAGCGCTTTAATAGCAAATAACTCACCTAATTCTCCAAGAGATTTCTTTCTTAGCGCTTCTTTTTTACTCTTATCATTGTGCATTAGTAAACCTCCCCAGAATGGATCTTATTTTCTCACATAACGCTTGAACTCAGTTGACTGCCATACGCCGCTTCGCTCTGTATGGCGGTCAACTGCAGCGATTTGTTATGTCGCTCGTCCCCTTTTATTAATTGTTGCAACCTTGTTTTTTGTTTGTTCAGTTTTTTGAATGATTTCTGTCCAGTTCATTTAATAACCTGTATTGCTATTTTTTGATATTCTTTTAACTAACAAGCTGCAAATACGGTGCTTAGCAGCAAAGGGCTCAACTTAATGAGCTAGCAACTTTTGCCACACGATTAACCGCATCCTCTAAGGTATTTTGCGAAACGGCGTAGGAAAAGCGGATTTGCCTCGGTGAACCAAAGGCTGTGCCGGGCACAAGGGCGACACCCACGGCTTCAATCACTCCCTCTTGCATCATCACTCCTAAAACCAATCCTCAAGCACAAGCCCTTGCACCCGTGAAAACTCTTTCATGTTATGTGTAACCAATACACCTTGGTTGGCAAGAGAAGTGCCTGCAATCAGGGTATCCATTGCGCCAATCGGTGTACCTTTTGTTTCTAAGGTGGCGCGAATATCTGCTGCGGCTTTAGCTTCTTTTATGCCCATAGGCAATACCGTCATCAAGGCTATAAAATCATCCAATTGTTTACGGCGTTTCTTGGTATCGTTTGACTTGGCAAGCCCAACTTCCAATTCATACAAAACAATCGCAGGAATCGCTATATCTCTAGGCGCAGTCTGCAACAGCTTATCGGCAACATTGCCCATACCTTTGAAATAGTAAATTAGCGTATTGGTGTCGAGAACATACATTAAAATGATTCACGCTGGCTATCTGACACAGTTTGGCGAATATCTTCCGCCATCGGCAAATCCTGCCATTTGCCAGCCAATGCTTTGGCCTCTTGCGGCCATTCAGCACCTGCTTTTTCACGAATCACTTGCGCTACCCATTTGCTTTTGGAAATACCCGATGCCTTCACAGCGGCATTCATATTGGCTTCTGTTTCATCATCAATATAAATCGTGACTTGACCCATGACGCACCTCACTAACAACTAAAATATATGTGCAAATATACTTGTTTGTCAATCATGCACCTATGTGCGGCATATGAACAAGTCACTTCAAGCTTGCAGCAGCTTGTGCCACGCGACTCACCGCATCTTCCAAGGTATCTTGTGAGACTGCATAAGAAAAGCGAATTTGCCCCGGTGAGCCAAAGGCTGTGCCAGGAACGAGTGCCACACCTGCGGCTTCAAGCAACCATTCACACACCACCACATCATCCGTAAGCGTGATGCCTTGGGGCGTGATTTTGTCCAACCAATCGGTGATGGTGGGGAACACATAAAATGCACCATCAGGCGTGATGCAATCCATACCATCAATGGCGTTTAAGGCTTTGACCAACCATGTGCGGCGGGTTTCATAGGTGCGTACCATTTCATCCAATTCATCCGTTGGCCCTTGAAGCGCTGCCAGGGCTGCTTTTTGCGAAATGGATGAAGGGTTGGATGTGGACTGCCCTTGAATCTTGCTCATGGCTTTGATGAGTTCCACAGGTGCGCCGCAGAAGCCAATGCGCCAGCCTGTCATGCAATAAGCTTTGGAAACACCGTTGAGCGTGACGGTGCGATCTATCAAATCCGGGTTCACTTGGGCGAATGTGGCGAACTTTTTGCCATCAAACATGATTTTTTCATACATATCATCAGTCGCCACCACGATATTGGGATGTTTACGCACCACTTCACCCAAAGCTTTGAGGTCATCAGCGGAATACGCCATGCCAGTCGGGTTGGATGGTGAGTTGATAAAGAGTAGCTTGGTCTTGGGCGTAATCGCGGCTTCCAGTTGCGCGGCTGTCAATTTGAAATCGGCATCAGCAAGGCATGGCACAATCACAGGCTCACCCTCAGCGAGCAACACCATATCAGGATAACTCACCCAATACGGCGCAGGGATAATCGCTTCATCACCGGGATTGATAATCGCCATCAAAAGGTTGTAGATGCATTGCTTACCACCAGTGCTCACCAAGATGTTTTCAGGCGCGTAATCCAAATCATTATCACGCTTGAACTTGGCTGCGATTTCGGCTCTAAGCTCAGGAATACCAGGCACGGCAGTGTAGCGGGTAAAACCCTCTTCAATGGCTGCAATACCCGCTTTTCTGGCTGCTTGTGGTGTCTCAAAATCAGGCTCACCCACCGATAATGAGATGATATTCTTGCCTGCGGCGCGCAATTCTGCGGCTTTGGCGGTGATGGCGAGTGTGGCGGATGGTTTTACTTTGGAAAGGCGGTTGGATAGTTGAATAGTCATGTGCTAATCGTGGCAGGGATGGGGCTTTTCTGCAATAGGCATTCAATGGTGTTTCACCACAGAGCACACAAAGGGCACAGAGCGAAATTAGATAAGATAAGTCGTTTTCTGTTACTGCATTCAGTGTTATTGTCTGATGGGGGCTATATTACGCATAAAATAGTGTTTGAAAATCAAAACTCTGTGTGCCCTGTGCTCTCTGTGGTGAAAAAAGCATCAACGATCACTTTTAGCGTTTGTAGTAGCTTGGGTCGATGTCGTAGTGTTTGAGCATTTTACGCACTGTGTTGCGATTCAAACCCAACATATCCGCGACCCTTAATTGATTACCCTCAGACTTTTCCAATGCAAGGTGCAACAAAGGTGGCTCGACCTGCTCCAACACATGCCTGTGCAAACCTTGTGCATCTTCATAACCCAATTGATCCATATAACGCTTGATACAACGCTCTACTGCACCTGCCAAGGTTTCAGGCTCAGTTTTATTACCTTCATCATTGCCCAATGCCAATGCCACATCAGTCATGGTGATGCTTGCACCTGGAGTAAGCACGGCAAGGCGGCGCATCACGTTTTTAAGCTCACGCACATTACCCTGCCAATCAAAGCGTTGTAACAATCCAATCGCATCATCCATCAAAATCGGGGCAGTGATATGCAATTCTTCAGCAGCAGATGCCAATAATGCCGCAGCCAATTCTGGAATATCATCCCTACGCTCACGAAGTGGTGGAATATGCACAGGAATCACATTTAAACGATAATACAAATCCTCACGGAACTGCCCTTTTTGAATCTTATCTTGTAAAAACTGGTGTGTAGCGGCTAATAAACGCACATTCACTCGCTTGGTTTTGGTACTACCCACGCGTTGCACTTCGCCTGTCTCTAACACACGCAACATCTTGGCTTGCAAAGCCAATGGCATATCACCAATTTCATCTAGGAACAACGTACCACCATCAGCTTCTTCAAAATGACCCGCTCTGGCTTTATCTGCGCCTGTAAACGCACCTTTTTCATGTCCAAACAGCTCTGCTTCCAATAATTCAGCAGGAATCGCTGCAGTATTGATAGCAACAAAGGCTTGGTCGGATCTTGGACTTTGTTTGTGCAACTCTTGTGCCACCAATTCTTTGCCTGTGCCCGACTCACCCGTGATGAGCACCGTCATATCCGATGCTGCCACACGTCCAATCATGCGAAACAACTGCTGCATAGCTGGGCTTTTACCCAAGATAGGTTGATGTTGTGCTGTAGCTTCACTTTCCACTTGTTTCTTCTGTCGTTTTTTTACGCTTGCCTTGGGTTTAACCCGCTCGACCAACTCTCGCACTTCATCCAAATCAAACGGTTTGGGCAAATACTCCATAGCGCCAGCCCGATAGGCTTCAACGGCATGGTCAAAAGTGGTTTCTGCCGTCAACATAATCACAGGTGCATCAAATGCACCCGATTCCAACACTTGCATGCCATTACCATCGGGTAAAAACACATCCAAAAAGATAATCGCAAACTTATCTGCGGCAATGGCTTGGTGTGCAGTTGCCAAATCGGGTGCTTCTACCACTTCAAAACCTTGCTCTTTAAGCACCCTGCTTAATACCCAGCGAATGCCATCATCATCATCGACAATCAATGCTTTTAACATGCTTACCCTCTACTCCTCCGTACGAAGCGGCAGATACATGGTAAAGGAGGTACGCATCAATTCACTTTGCACCTCAACCTTACCCCCATGCTCCTGTACCACCTGTTGCACAATGCTTAAACCCAAACCATTGCCCCGTGCTTTACCCGTAACATAAGGCTCAAACATTTTATCTCGAATATGCGCAGGAATCTCCGCACCATTACTGATAATTTTAATCGATAAAACTGTGCCTTTATGCCCTGTGAGCACCACACCATGTTCAATACGTGTTTCCCAAATCACCAAGTCTGAACCTGCTTCTACCGCATTGCTCCAGAGGTTTTCAATGGCTTGGCGAAACCTACGCTCATGGCACATAATCGGCGGAATACTGGGGTCAAACGAACGCTGTAATTTCACAGCCGTATCACTTTGACTGACTTCATCAATCAACACATGAATATTGACCAATGCCATCTTCACATTGGCTCTTGGCCCTACTTGCAAGAAACTATCCACACGCTCTTTGATTCTATCCACATCGGCAAGCATACGCTCCACGATTTCCAAAGCATCACCATCAACTTGCTCCCTCAATAACTGTGTTGCCCCACGCAATGCAGCCAAAGGATTTTTAATCTCATGCGCCCGCTCTAAAGCAATACGTGAAACAGCTTCTGCCACTTCATGTCGCCGATTTTGCATTTCAGCTTCCAGCCTATTGCCCTCTGCAATCATCACCACGGAAATATAACCATCAGCCTGCTGTGAAAAATATAAGGTGTAAGGTTTATGACCCGCAACCGTATAAAAAGCATCCGAGGATACCGTTTCCGCATGGGTGGCATGCGCCAACAAACGCTGCAGTTCACCTTCAGGCGCAATAAATGTTGCCAAGTTTTTGTGTAACATACGTTTTTCAGAAACATTTAAATGTTCTTGCGCCAAGATGTTAGCACTAAAAATATGACCTTCTTTATCCAATAGCAAACAACATACAGGCAAATCTGAGAAAAGAGCTGTCACTTCAGCCTTAGTATGCAAAGTATCAGGCTGCAAAATCACGCACCGCACTCATGGCTTCTTCATCATGAATATCGGATAAAAAGTAGGCTTTTGCTGCTTCGATTTGTTTATCCCATTCAAATACCTTTTGGAATGATGAACGAAATTCAGCCGAACCTCTGCGCCCTTTAGAATACCAAGGCACATGTTTACGCACCAACTTGGATGCTCGTTTCACCCCATGAAAATCAGCAAGATGAAGCATATGTTCATGCACTACTGCCCAAACTTCTTCAGCACTTGGTTTTTCAGGCTTGGGCAAACTCATAATCGCCGCATGCACTTCCGCCAGCACCCAAGGGTTACCTTGCACCGCACGCCCAACCATGACCCCATCACAACCTGACTGACGAATCATCTCTAAAGCTGATTCACCATCAATAATATCGCCATTACCAATCACAGGAATGGATACAGCTTGTTTGGCTAAGCCAATATCTTCCCATGATGCTTTACCATTAAACATTTGCGCTCTTGTGCGCCCATGCACAGTTAACATTTGAATACCATTGTCTTCAGCAATTCGTGCAATATTTTCTACATTTTTACTCTGATTATCCCACCCCGTACGAATTTTTAGGGTCACTGGAATATCCACGGCTTTGACCACCGCATCAATCACTCGCGCAACCAAAGACTCATCCCGCAACATGGCAGAACCTGCCACTTGTTTGACCACTTTTTTCACAGGACACCCCATATTGATGTCCACAAAATCTGCACCATGATCCACAGCCCATTTGGCTGCATCCACCACAAATTTGGAATCGGAGCCTGCAATTTGAATCGATACAGGGCTTTCATCTTTATCCAACTCTGCCATGCGTTCAGTGCGTTCCCTACCCTGCTCTACAGCACGCGATGCAATCATTTCAGTCACGGTTAAACCAATACCAAACCGCCTGCAAATACGGCGAAAAGGTAAATCGGTGATGCCTGCCATGGGTGCCAAAGCAATGGGCGGGTTAATATCAATTTTACCCAGCTTGAATCCAGGTAATATGGGTTGCGTAGGTTGACTCATGAATCTCTCTTGCTCAATAATGATGAAAAAGAAGGCTTTGCCTAAATTTTGGGCAATGATAACGCCACCAGACAATAAATCATTAAGTTTTTTATACAGGGAACATCGCAATCCATAAAGTTTGATGATTGAACAAAAGCATGAAGCCATGCAGCCTTGGCGCATGACAAATAGCGTACACTGGCAAAACACCGAATTTCAGCTTTCCGTAGCGGATGCCCAAATGTTTCCTGAGACTGACCTTCCCCAAGTCGCCGTAGCTGGGCACTCGAATGTGGGTAAATCTTCATTATTAAACACTTTATTTGGGCGCAAAGGCTTGGTGAAAACATCTAAAAATCCTGGCTGCACTCGCCTGCTCAACCTCTTTGAAGTGGATGAAAAAATCTTGGTCGTGGATTTACCTGGTTATGGTTATGCCCGCGCCCCAAAATCAGAGAAATACAAATGGGCTAAGCTCATTGAAAGCTATCTCAAAAGCCCCAAAGTTGCCCAACTTGTATTGGTTCTTCTCGATTTCAGGCATGGTCCTAAAGACAGTGATTTACAACTCATTGATTGGCTCAATGAATCAGGCATTCGTTGGCAGCCTGTGGCAACCAAATCAGATAAACTTAAAGGCAATGCCAAACGCAAACGCAAACAAGAAATGATTGATGCCTTGGGTGGCATGCTTGAGCCAATACTCACATCCAGCTTAAAAAATGAAGGTATGCAAGAATTAAGAAAAGTCATCATTGAAGAGGTATTGAACACCGATGACTGACCAGGAATTAAGAACCTACGCCTTCTTATCTATCATCACAATAGTGATTGTATGGGAATTTATTGCAGCCAAACGCCAGCTTCAGCAAAGCAAGGTCAAGCGTTGGTTAAATAATCTTACTTTGATTGGTTTGGATACGGTTTTGGTGAAGCTTTTATTGCCTGCAGGTGCATTTGGTGTGGCACTCTGGGCAGAAAACAAAGGGTATGGTCTGCTCAATAATATCGAAGTATCACCACTTGCGGCAACTGTAGTGACCGTGATTATCTTGGATATGCTGATTTATTGGCAACATAGATTATTTCATGTTGTTCCCGTATTGTGGCGTTTACATCAAGTGCATCATGCCGACCGTGATATTGATGTGAGCACAGGTTTACGCTTTCACCCTATTGAAATTTTATTATCCATGCTCATTAAATTTGCTGCCGTGATTACTTTGGGCGCACCTGCGGCGGCTGTGGTGTTGTTTGAAGTGATTCTCAATGGCATGGCGATGTTTAACCATGGCAATATTCGCCTGCCCAAGGCTTTGGATAGCTTGATTCGTTTGCTGTTTGTCACCCCTGATATGCATCGCGTACACCACTCTATTTTCAAACATGAAACCAATAGCAATTATGGCTTTAATCTATCCATTTGGGATAAAATCTTTGGCAGTTATCATGCTCAGCCTGATTTGGGACATGATAAAATGACCATTGGTTTGCAGCAGTATCAAGGCGATACGCCCACATCTTCCCTTTTGTGGATGCTCAAGTTACCGTTTACCCAATCGGGTGGCATGTATGCCCAAAAAGATAAACCAACAACCAAGGAAACAGCTTGATGAGTGATGAAATTGTAAACCGCTGCGAATGTATGCACAAAACCTTTGCCGAACTTAAAGAGTTAGGTTCACTTGAAGCTGCCATGGCAGCAGGCGCAGGTACAGAATGCGAAGGGTGTACACCTTGGCTCAAGCTATCTTTTGCCTCAGGTGAAAATGAATTGGCATTGGATGACCCGCGTCTCAAGGACTTTGAATAATGCAGGACGACAAATAGTGGCAGAATCAAACCCCGTTAGTCGCGGTGAGCATATTTTGATCATCACCGCCTGCATCGTTATCATCGTTGCAGGTTTAAAGCTGGCTGCGCCTTTGTTTGTACCCATTTTATTATCCGCATTTATTGCCATCATTTGTTTACCACCGCTGTATTTCCTTTTAAACAAAGGCATGAATGTTACCCTGGCTGTATTTGTGATTACAGGCTCATTGGTGTTATTGGGGTTACTGGTTTCTTTGTTTGCTGGCTCTGCCGTTGCCGATTTCTCAAAGAATCTACCTTTTTACCAAGAGCGTATTCAAGGTCAAACAGCCCTGTTGATACATTGGCTGGCAAACTTGGGCATAGAAATACCCGCTGGAAACCTTTTAGAAACATTTGACCCATCATCAGTGATGAAACTGGTTGGTAATTTATTAAGTGGTTTGGGCAACGCACTAACCAATGTTTTTTTATTACTCTTAATTGTGATTTTTGTACTGTTTGAAGCCGTTGCTTTACCACACAAATGGGCTGTCATGGACAAACATGCACCTGATACCGATGCTTTTGAACGCTTCTTAAAAACCGTACATCGTTATTTGGTGATTAAAAGTATGGTTAGTATTGCCACAGGCATATTCATCACTATTTGGTTAACATTTTTAGGCGTGGACTACCCTGTGTTATGGGGTTTAATGGCATTTTTATTCAATTTTGTACCCAATATTGGTTCAATCATTGCCGCAGTGCCTGCGGTGATGTTAGCAACCGTACAATTGGGTTTAGATAGTGCTGCATATACAGCTTTGGGTTACATCATTGTGAATGTCATCATGGGTAATGTCATTGAACCACGGTATATGGGTAAAGGTGTGGGGCTATCCACACTGGTGGTCTTTTTATCTTTGGTAGTTTGGGGCTGGATTTTAGGCCCTGTGGGTATGTTGTTATCCGTGCCGCTGACCATGATTGTGAAGCTTGCATGTGAAGCCAACCCTAAAACCCAATGGATTGCCATATTACTAGGTCCTGACATCG
>JALWRX010000117.1 GCA_027080505.1 Ghiorsea sp. | reverse complement strand
ATATTTACCACCATTGCCGATGAGAACCAAAGTATTCTCACCCAACTTAATGGTGCTATGGGCAAAACCATAGTTATTGATACACAAGGTGTGATTCAAATGAGTGAAGATTTTCGTACAGGAGATAATCTTATCAAGACCTTGAACCGTATATTGCCTTAATTTGCCTTTACTGTAATTAAACTCGTAGCTCTTTTAATGCGCCAACAACATAAAGGCGTTATCATGCGCCAATATTAGCGAGGCAATCATGAAGTTTGAGCAATACCACATCTCTGAAGACATCAAAAATAACTTGAGTAAACTAGGTTTTAAACGCCCAACCGATATTCAATTTAAAGCTATCCCTTCGATTATGGCGGGTGAAGATGTGCTCGCTATTGCGCAAACGGGTACAGGCAAAACGGCTGCATTTGCTATTCCTGTAATTGATAAAATTCACAAGTTTAAGAGCAGTAAACGCTCCTATGGAATTAAATGTATCGTACTTGCCCCTACTCGCGAACTAGCACAACAAATTGGTGAGGTGTTTACCAAACTTGCAAGGCATACCCGTGTTAAAACCTTTGCTTTGTATGGTGGCGTGGAGCAAGAGCAACAAATTGCCAAGCTACAAGATGGGATTGATGTATTGATTGCAACCCCTGGTCGCATGTTTGATTTGATTAACCAAGAAGTGATTAAACTTGAAGGCGTAAGCACACTTATTCTTGATGAAGCCGACCACATGCTTGATTTGGGTTTTATTGAAGACATCAAATACATCAAAAAGATGGTATACCACAAACATCAAACCTTATTCTTTTCTGCCACCATCAATGATGAGATTAAAAAATTAGCATACTCACAAGTTAAAAGTGCTGCGATTCGTATTCAAGTTTCACCCAAAGACAAGGTATCCAAAAACATCACGCACTTTGTCATGTTTGTCGATATGGATGATAAACGCTTCTTTTTAGAGCGCTTTATCAACGAAAACCCTGAAAGCCGTATGATTGTCTTTGTGCGTACGCGTGTTCGCGCTGAACGTGTGGCGAAAGCCATGGCGAGGGTTGGCATTGAAACAGTCACCATTCATGGCGATAAAGACCAACATGAACGTTCAGACATTATGCGTAGCTTCAAACAAGGGCACGGTAAGATTTTGATTGCAACCGATGTAAGCGCACGAGGTATTGATATTGCCGATATTGATTATGTGATTAACTATGATTTACCTGAACGTGAAGAAAATTATGTTCATAGGGTTGGGCGCACTGGGCGTGGTGTGAATAAAGGCACTGCCATTTCTTTTTGCGCCCCCGAAGAAAAAGAACTGCTTGAAAATATCCAAGCATTTTTAAGCAAACCCATTGAAGTGCTTAAAGTATCTAAACACGAATACGAACAAACCCGTACTATTCCTGATGAACCTGTAAGCCTTCGCTCTATCATCAATGATGATGTGTTGCCTAAGAAAAAGCGAAAAACCAAGAAAAAAGTTAAAAAGCCGAAAAAGAAAAAATAAAACTAAAGTCCAACTTCTGATTACCGATAGTTTGTTCTGAAAGGGTGAATGTGTAACAACATGCATTCTTAAAAGTTCAAAAGAGGTTGGTGCTTTTATGACGATTCGTCCCACAGATGGTTTGGTTTCACGACTACTGCAACAGCAGTCGCGTACGCCAAATACAGCTGCGCCAACAAGCGAATCACGCAAGACAGCAGATCATGTCAATATTTCAGCGCAAGCCCGTGAGCAAGGTAGTGAAGTTTTGCCTCAAAAACAAAACAGCACCAATACCTATGGTCAGAAACAAGAAAAACTAGAATCCCAATTGATTGGTTTATATGCCAAACATGAACGGTATGAGTCAAAAGGTTGACTGCTCCCAAACTACTTATCGCCGAAGATGATGAAGCTTTAGGCGCATTGCTTGAAGAATACCTCACTTCTTCAGGTTACCAAATCACCTTGGTTCAACGCGGCGATGATGCAATTGCTGCGGTTAAGTCACAACATTTTGACATTGTACTCACTGATATTGTCATGCCTGGTGCAGATGGTTTGCATGTCTTGGCAGAAAGCAAAGGAAACCCCAGCAAAACCCTTGTCGTTTTAATGACAGCTTATTCTGGCATCGAAGATGCTATACATGCTGTAGAACAAGGAGCCTATGATTTTGTTAGTAAACCTTTCCAATTGCCTGAAATACGTGTTCGCCTTGATAATGCAGCACGCTACCAGTCCCTTCTCCGCAAGTGGTCAGCTTTGGAGCACCAAGAAAACAAAGAAGCTTTCGTGCCCTATATTGCACCTGAATCATCCATGTATGCCTCTGCTGCTATCAAAGCTTACGGTGTCCGCAAAGGTTAAATCATGTTAAAAGTTCTTGTTATTGAAGACCAGCCTGCTGTTCGTGAAATTATTTCCGAAGTGATTCAAGGTATGCATATCAAAATGGACATTGGGCAATCAAGTAGCCTAAAAGAAGCTGAAATCGCCTTACATAAGCAAAGCTGGGATATAATTGTCACCGATTTAAGTCTAGGTGATGGCAGTTCATTGGATTTAATTTCAACACTACAACAACAAAATATCTCACTACCACCCATTGTACTCATTAGTGGTTTTCTTTCAGACAAACATGTCCAACAAGCCAAAAGCCTCAATATTGAGCATATACTCGCTAAACCTTTTGACCCTGATGTGTTATTAGGCTGTGTACAAGATGT
>JALWRX010000116.1 GCA_027080505.1 Ghiorsea sp. | reverse complement strand
CCCATTTATTACCTTGGTTGAAGAAACAACCTAACTTAACCATTAATAGTCAGCCCTCTACTACCTTTTCCTATTTGGGATTAAATATGCACGATGAAATTCTTAAACATCAAAAGGTTCGTAAAGCCTTAGCGTTGGCACTGGATAGAAAGCTGCTCAAACAAGCCTTGTTTGCCGACCTACCTACCTTAGGTGAAACCGTACTCACGCCAAGTCATTGGGCAGCCGCTCAAATCCCACTCACCCCGTTTGACCCTACTAAAGCCGAGCAGTTGCTGGACGAAGCAGGCTTTAAAAGGAATGCAGATGGTACTCGCTTTCACATCAATTATAGAACCAGCACCAACCCCACCCGCTTAAGGTTGGTCACGGCTATCGCTGATAGTTGGAAAAAAATAGGCGTGGATGTATCTATTGAATCACTTGAGTGGGGTGGGTTTTATGCCCGCATCAAACGCGGTGATTTTCAGGTATTTTCACTCTCTTGGGTAGGTATCACTGACCCAGATATTTACCGTTGGATTTTGCACACTGACATGCAACCACCCAAAGGTGCCAATCGCGGAAGATACAGTAACCCACAAGTGGATCAGTGGTTAGACCAAGCCTCTCGTAGCCAAAGCTTAACCGAGCGCAAAGCACTCTATGCTAAAGTACAGCAACAAATGGCGGCTGACCAAGTGTATATTCCACTTTGGTATGATGCTGTGGTGGCTGTATCGAGTAAACGCCTCAAAGGTTTCAAACCTCGTAATGATGGTAGTTTACTGCCACTTTTGGATGCAACTTTGGAGACCCCATGAATACACATGATATGATTTTACAACTAGAACAAAGTGGAAAATACAAAGTATTAGAGCGTTTGGACGCGCCACAAGCTTATCATCAAGGTAGCCCACAAACACCTCGCATCGGCATTGTGCTCGATACAGAAACCACAGGTTTGGATACCAACAAAGATAAAATTATTGAGTTGGGTTTTATTGCTTTTGAATATGATGCTAGCACAGGAGCAATTTATCGTATCCTTCATGAATATGGTGGTTTTGAAGACCCCAAAGAGCCACTATCTGATGAGGTAAAGCAGGTCACAGGTATCAGCGATGATATGCTCAAAGGGCAAAGCTTGGATGAAGAAGAAATTATGCAATGGCTTAACCAATCCAGCTTGATGATTGCGCACAATGCGGCATTTGATAGACCTATGTTAGAGCGTAGGTTACCACAATCCAAAGATAGTAATTGGGCTTGTACATTGCGTGACATTGATTGGCAAAGTGAAAAGATTTCTAGCCTTAAACTTGACTACATTGCTTATAAACTGGGTTATTTCTTTGAAGGGCACAGAGCTGTTAATGATGCTGAAGCCACACTACACTTGCTTAGTAAGAAACTACCTGAATCTGGCAAACTTGCCATGTCTGAATTACTCAACCATGCTAGAATACAAAGCCGTCGTTATTTTGCAGTGGGTGCGTCTTTTGATAAAAAAGACAACTTAAAAGAACGTGGTTACCGTTGGTTAGCGGACTATACTTACACAGACCAATACGGCAAAAATAAAAAAGGTGTATGGAGCAAAGCTGTTCAACAAGAAGAAACAACAGATGAAGAAACCTGGCTGACTAAAAATATCTATCAGGGGAAAACTGCGCAGTTTACTTACAATGATATTACAGCCAACAATCGCTATTCAACAAAAGAGTTTCAATGACAAAAAGTCCATCTAGACTTTACAGCATCAGTTATTCGATATTCTTTTTAGCCGACACCTAAAACTATTACGTGTTCTCAATAAAGGGTTGACTCTCTAGTTAATATATCATTTTATAAGGCTATGACCCTAACTATACTTATAATCATCCTTATGATTACTATAGGCTTAAGTGGACTTAATTATCTGCCAAAAAAATATAAGGATCGCCCATGTATGGGAAGAAACTGGAAAAAACAATTTCCAAATACTTCCAGTGATGAAATTAGAAGCTTCCTTTCCTTTTTTGCTCACTCTTTTGCAATTCCAGAAAAGTTCAAATTAAGGTTTGAGCCCGAAGATAAACTACTTACAATATACGAAGCTTTATCGCCGCCCTCTTGGGGTGTTGATGCCCTAGAATTTGAAACTTTAAGCAGTGACCTCGAAGAAAAATATGACATTAAACTAGATGATATCTGGAGAGAAGATTTAACATTAGGCGAACTTTTCTGCCTTACTTTGTCAAAAGAAACTTTAACTAAGAATCAATGCCCATAGAGATTTATCCCAGTTTTTATCTGCCCATTGAGCGCATCGATGGTATCGGTCCTGTGGCTGCAAAAAAGCTGCAAAAACTTGGCTATCACACCTTAGGCTCCTTATTGTTTCACCTGCCCAAGTCATGGGTTGATGATCGCATCATTACACCCATCAAGGATTTAATACCCAAACAAGAAGCGCGTATCCAAGGCGTAATTCAAAGCCGTAGAAGCCATGGTTTTGGGCGCAAGGCTACGGTACATATCACGCTAGCTGATGATACTGGCGCAAGCATCCAACTCTCCTTTTTTCATGCTAAATATATGATGACAGATGCAAGATTGCAGGAAGGGCAAAAGATTACTGTACGTGGCATGCCTGACAAATGGGGCAGCAAGTATCAAATGACACACCCTGATTGGTTACCCATTGACCGCTTTCAAGCAGGTTGGGTGGCTAAATATGCATCATTGGCAGGGTTTAACGGTAAAAAAGTGGGCGGAT
>JALWRX010000115.1 GCA_027080505.1 Ghiorsea sp. | reverse complement strand
CTTGGGTTTTCATTGGCGAATGATTGCAGGCAATGGGGGGCTTTGTTATTGTGGTGGAAAATCGTATGGGCGAGGGTGAAGCTGTGAAGCGAATATTGGATATGGGCTGTGGTTTTAGCAAAGTCGAAGGCAGCATTGGCATTGATATGATTGCAGGCTCGGATGCTGATGTGCTGGTTGATTTGGCGCATAATCCTTTGCCATTTCAAGATAATACATTTGATACCATTTATTGTAATGATGTGATGGAGCATTTGCCCGATGTGATTGGCACCATGGAAGAGATTTATCGTATTGGTAAACCTGATGCTGATGTGTATATCGTTTCACCATCCATGAGTAGCGCGCATTATCATAACGACCCCACCCATTTAAGAGCGTTTACCTCACGCAGCTTTGATTATTTTATCGAAGGCGAGAAACTGTTCAAATATGGTTATTCGCATGCACGATTTAAAAAAGAATCGGTGATTTATGATAAAGAATCACGCAAAGAACGGAATTTTTATGACCGTTGGATGGCAGCATTTGCCACTAAACGTCCATTGCTTTATGAACATAGATTAGCCTTTATTTTCCCGCTTTGGGACATCAGTTTTCATTTAAAAGTAGATAAAACCCCATGAAATCATGGTTGTGCCGTAAACGCTTAGAACATCATGCCAAAAAACAAGGTGTGAACCTTCAATTGCATGGTGTGGTTGATATGCCAAGCCTATCGTTTGACTTGTATCAAGGTGCGGCTTGGCACATGGGGCAAGGCTCAAATATGGGTAAAGATGCCGTTATTATGTTGGGGCAACAGGCTAACTTTAGCATGGGCAAACAAAGCCTTGTTGGGCGTAGATTGCTGCTCAAAATGGTAGAAAGTGAACAAGGGTCAAGCATTCAGCTTGGCGAAAACTGCCGCTTAGAAGATGATATTAAGTTGATTACTTTTGGCATGGGCAATATCGATATTGGTGATGATTGTTTTATCGGCTGGGGCTGCATGATTGCAGCTCATAAACATATCAGCATTGGTGAGGGCACAGCCATTGCCGAATATGTATCGATTCGTGATCATAATCATGTGTCAAATCATACAAAAGCTGTACATTTATCTGGTATGGATATTAAGCCTGTGCATATCGGCAAACATGTATGGATTGGTGCGAAAGTGACCATTATTGCAGGTGTTTCCATTGGTGATAACGCGGTGATTGGTGCCAATGCGGTGGTGACTAAAGATGTGCCAGCAGGCGCAAAAGTGGCTGGTGTGCCTGCCCGACCGATTGGATAATATGCCTTCATTGGTTGCCGTTGTTGGTGATGTTCAAGATGGTCGCACTGGTGGCGAACAGTATGACGCACGGTTAATTGCAGCGGCAAAAACGGTTGGTTTACAAGTGCAGCAACTTTCATGGTCGGATAGTATCAGTGATACCTTGTTACGATTGCCCATATTATGGCGCATGGCACATATATGGCGAAGTCTGCACCTGACTTTGAAGCTTTGGCGAACCTCGGGTGATGTGTTGGTCGATGTTTGGGCAGCACCTTATCTTCAATTTTGGGCAAAACATACCTCACGCAATATCATAGTGATGGTGCATCATTTGCGTGGTGAACTCGAACAAGACCATCATGTTCAAGTTGCGGAGAAGGCATTGATTCAGGCTGCATCACGCATATTAACTGTAAGCCAAAGCAGCAAGCGGCAAATTATCCAATATTTAGCACAGTCAGCAAAGCAGAGCACACCGATTGATGTGATTCCACCAGGCTTTGCGCGACCCACAGCCTTGCCAAGGAAGCAGCAAAGCACTGACTCAGTACAACTCTTGTTTGTTGGTCATATCACCAAAGCCAAGGGTGTTTTGGATGTATTAAAAGCTGTTGCAAAGCTTTCTGAGGACAACTTTTTTTTGCATGTGGTGGGTGGTGCATCGGCAGAGCCTGCAACATGGCAGCAAGCCCAAGGCTTGATAGAAAAACAAGGTTTGTCCGATAAGGTCAAGATGTATGGGCGCGTGGAAAATGCACAGCTTCAAGCGTTGTATGCCTTGGCTGATGTATTTGTGCTACCATCGTATTGGGAAGGATACGGTATTGTATTTTTGGAGGCGATGAGCTTGGGATTGCCTGTGGTTTCAACAACGGCAGGGGCAATTCCTGAAGTGGTGAGGCATGAAGAAAATGGTTTGTTGGTGCAGGCAGGTGATGTGCAAGGGCTAAGTGAAGCATTGCACACGTTGATTGCGCAGCCTGAACTGCGAGCGAAGTTTGCTGAACATGCCAAACAAGCGGCAAAACATGCAGCAGACTGGGTGAAAATTGAGCAGAAGTTTGTTGTTTGGTGGCAAGAGCGAGCACAAGATGTTTGAAGGCATAAAACGATTTTTTTTGCACCGAGCCATGCAAAAAGTGGCGAACAAACATCAACCGCAACCATTACCTGATGAGGTCAAAAATATTGCAGTTTGGCAGTTTGGTGGTGTGGGTGACATGTTGTTGGCAACACCTGTGTTACAGGCTTTGGCTAAGAAATATGTGAATGCGAATATTTATATTTGGTGTTCATACCCTGATTTTGCAGCTTTTCTAAAGCGTTTGCCTCAGGTGCAGGGTATTGATGCATTTAAAATATATGATTTTGATTTACGGAGCTTAAGAAAACCTGATTCACGCAATCAACTGTTGCATATCATGGCAGAGATGAAAAAACAGGATGTGGATTTATTGGTCAACCTGCACCATCCACGACAGTTGGATTGGTGGGCTGTGGAATGGTTAGTGCTGGCACAAC
>JALWRX010000114.1 GCA_027080505.1 Ghiorsea sp. | reverse complement strand
GAGCCGCTATTGGTTTAACCGAAGAAAATGATGCTTTGGTTTTGGTTGTTTCTGAAGAGCGTGGTGATGTACACTTGGTTGAAAATGGTGAATTGGGTGAAGCTTTGGATGCCAAAACATTGAAATTGAAGCTGAAGAAAAAATTGGTTTCTATGAAGGCCAATGGGAAAAGTAAAACATGAGAATGCTTCGTGTATTGGGATTACCATTTTGGTCGGTGTTGATTGCTATTGTACTGTGGGTGCAAGTGCACGGTCAAGGTATGGGTTCAGTGCGTATGGATGTTGCCTTACAGGTACGTGATGTGCCTGCTGATATGGTGATTGTCAATGATTTACCTGACCAAGTGAGCGTCACGATTTCTGGTTTACAGGCGCAACTCAATGCATTGGATACGAAAAATTTATTTGTATCCGTGGATGCATCATCCCTGAATATGCCAGGTGTAATTGAACAAGCATTGGACGTGGAAACCATTGATTTACCAGTAGGTTTAAAAGTTGAGAAAATTCAACCTGACAGTGTGCAATTACAAGTGGATCATATTGTTACGCGTACTTTAGAAGTGGTTCCTTCATTTGATTTACCTCAAGGGTGGGAAGTACAGCATGTGGTGGTGACACCATCCATTGTGAAGCTTTCAGGACCAGAAGTTTGGTTGAGTACATTAAATAAAGTGGATACTGTGGCTGTGCGTCTGCCCTTGGAAGAAGGCTTGTTTGATGTGCAGGCAGAGCTTGTACCACTAAGTGGGCAAGGGATTCATTTATTAGAAAAAGATTTGAGTATTCGCATTCGTGGGGAATTGAAACATACCAGTACAGTTGATGGCGATGTGCCAGATGCGAATGCACAAAAGGGCACTGGGGATAAATAAACATGCGTCGTTATTTTGGTACAGATGGTGTGCGGGGGGCAGTGAACACTGATCCCATGACTGCTGAGTTTGCTTTGCGTTTGGGTAGGGCAGCAGGGCATGTTCTAACCAAACATTTAAAGCATAAACCACATATTTTGATTGGCAAAGATACTAGGCTTTCGGGTTATATGATTGAATCAGCTTTATGTGCAGGGCTGACGGCACAAGGTATGAATGTTTTACTTGTTGGTCCTGTGCCAACACCTGCAGTGGCATACTTAACGCGAAGCTTGCGGGCTGATGCTGGTGTGGTGTTATCAGCCTCACATAACCCTGCAGGCGATAACGGCATCAAGTTTTTTGCCGCTGATGGCTTTAAGCTTCCCGATAGTGTGGAGTTAGAAATTGAAGCGGCTCTCGATGATTTGCCACCATTACCACCTGCTTTAGAGATTGGTAAAGCAGTGCGTGTGGATGATGCACGCGGTCGTTATATTGAGTTTCTAAAGTCTTCATTGCCGCGAGGTGTTCGTTTTGATGGGCTAAAAGTGGTAGTCGATAGTGCCAATGGTGCGGCTTATGATGTTGCACCGAGCTTGTTTAAAGAAATGGGTTGTGAAGTGATTTCCATGTTTGATCAACCCGATGGTTATAATATTAATCAACAATGTGGCTCCACTTACCCTGAAGCGATGTGCCAAAAAGTGATTGAAGTTGGTGCAGATGTTGGTTTTGCGCTTGATGGTGATGCAGACCGATTGATTGCTTGTGATGCCCAAGGTCAGCTTGTGGATGGTGATAAAGTCATTGCTATTTTGGCTGAGCATTTGTTACAGCAAGGAAAACTAAAAGGTGAAGCAGTAGTGACCACCTTGATGAGTAATATGGGGTTAGGTAAGTTTCTTGAGCAACGTGGTGTGCAGATGTTGCGTGCCAATGTTGGTGATAGGTATGTGCTAGAAATGATGCGGGATAAGGGTTGTAACCTTGGTGGTGAGCAATCAGGGCACATGATTTTATTGGATAGCAACACTACAGGTGATGGTTTGATGACTGCTTTGCAGTTGTTATGTGCGATGCAAGAAGCAGTACAACCGCTTGCTGAACTGGCTAAAGATTTAACGCTTTATCCACAAAAATTGTGGAATATTGTGATGGAAAAGAAAGTGGATGTATTGCGTGATACATCGGTACAAGCGTTAATTCAGCGTGCAGAGCAAAGTTTGGGTGATACGGGTCGGATTAATGTGCGGGCATCAGGCACAGAGCCCAAACTTCGGGTGATGCTTGAAGCAGAAAGTGAAGATTTAATGTTAGAGATTGGTGACCGTTTGGTTGAAGAACTTACTGTTACCATCAAAACGTTAATGTAATAATACTTATGTATCGCTGCGTTGCTGTTCTTGTTTGGCACGCAAACGTATGCTTTCACGATGACGACGAAATACATATTTAGCGATACTGTTTTCTTCTTCATCGCAGCGATAATTGAAGCGTACTCCAATGTGTAATGTGCCTTGGTCTTGTTTTTTTACCCATGTTACCGTACCCACAAGTTCAAGAATGGTTGGTGGGAAAGAGGGGAGCATCATGGTGGTTTTGATAAAATCTCCTTTTTGATATGACTTCTTAGTATAAAAACTTGTGCCTGTAACACTTAAATTGACAGGTCGTTCTTTAAGTTCGCTGCGGTTGGCATCATTGAGCATATTAACGCCAATCAAATAGTTCAACTTGGCATCTAAGGTTTCAATGGCGGTTGCCATATCATGACTAAGACTTTCTTTCATGCCCGATGAAAAAATATCACGACCAACCATTTCTTGTAACATACTGTTTTGTCGAGAGCGGATACCAATTTGTTCCCTTTGGGTTTCATACTCTTCATTAGTGAGTAATATATCCTGCATGGGTAGAATATCATCAATACG
>JALWRX010000113.1 GCA_027080505.1 Ghiorsea sp. | reverse complement strand
AGCCTCAATCTCATTGTCATTGAGCTCTGAAAACAATGGGATGTTTCGCAATAGATGATTCATATTTTTTACCTGCCCCCTTTTGATACTAATGCACTTTCTAATCAATTGCTCTTGCGGATGCAATAGCAGCCAAGTTTACAATATCATCAACACTAGCACCTGTTTGCAAAACATGAACCTGTTGCGGTAGCCCCATAAGAATGGGGCCAATAGCCGTAGCTCCTGCTAGTTCTTTAAGTAGTTTGTAGGCGATATTTCCTGCTTGCATCGTGGGGAATATCAACACATTTGCTGATTCAGTCAACTTAGAAAAAGGATAGTTGGATAAAATATCACTGTTAACTGCTGTATCCGCTTGCATTTCACCATCAACAATAAGTTTAGGGTGTGTACGGTGTAGGATACGAACTGCATCAGCAACTTTTTGCGATTCAGTATGGGTTGAACTGCCAAAATTTGAGAACGATAACATGCCAATTTTAGGGTCAATGCCGAGCGACTCTGCTGTTTTTGCAGTGAAAACAGCAACTTCAGCAAGTTGTTCTGCACTCATCTCAACATTAACAGTACAATCGGCAAATAATAGCGCACGTTCTTCTAAGATTAACAAATACATACCATAAACATGATGGTGTTCATTTGTTTTTTCATCATGCCCCAGTACTTTAAGTATGGGGCTAAGTGTTGTTGGGTAGTGCTGTGTGCGACCTGTGAGCATGCCATCAGCAAACCCTTGCCTTACCAATAAAGAACCTAAAGTATTTTTATCATGTTTGAGTGTTTCTACTGCAACATTACGTAATACACCATGGCGTTTACGGTCGAAGTAAAGGGCATCGGCTAGACTATCGAAACGAGAGTTTTCTTCGTTAGGGTCAATGATTTCTACACCTTTTAAGTCAAGACGCATCATTTCAGCTTGGTTTTGGATGCTTTCTGGGCAACCAATCAACATGGGTTTAGCGATATTTTCATCACGCATCACGGTAGCTGCACGAATAATGGTAGGGTCGTCTCCTTCAGGGAAAGCCAAACGTAAAGGTTGGTGTCTAGCTTTATCCATAACCAGACGCATAAAGGTGCGGGATTGATCAATGCGTCCTGCAAGTTCTTGTGCATAATTGTCAAAATCAGTAATAGGCTGACGAGCAACACCTGTTGCGACTGCTGCTTTGGCCACGGCAGTGGGCACAACTTCAATCAAGCGCGGATCAAAGGGTTTGGGTAAGATATACTGTGGTCCAAAACGCAACTCTTTTTCACCATACACTTTAAGCACAGATGCTGGTACTTCTTCGCGAGCTAATTCAGCAAGTGCATGCACTGCTGCAATTTTCATTTCTTCATTAAAAGTGGTGGCACGTACATCCAACGCACCACGGAATAAGAATGGGAAACCAAGTACGTTGTTGACCTGATTAGGGTGGTCAGAGCGACCAGTTGCCATGATTAAATCAGGGCGGGTGCTCATAGCAACATCATAATTGATTTCTGGTGTTGGGTTTGCCATGGCAAAAACAATGGGTTTATCTGCCATGCTTTGAAGCATTTCAGGGGTAACCATATTACCTTGCGAAAGCCCAAGGAATACATCTGCACCTACCATGATTTCTTCTAGGCTGGTGTCTTTGTCGCCGTTAGCAAAGTGCGCTTTGTGAAAAGGAAGTTCATCGCCACGGTTGTTGTGAATCACACCTTTTCTATCTAAGAAGTACATGTTTTTACGTTGTGCGCCAAGCTCTTCAATCAAACGCATACAAGCAAAACCAGCAGCTCCCGCACCAAGGCATACGATTTTCACATCTTCAATATTCTTGTTTTGTAGGATGAGACCATTAATCAAAGCTGCGGCTGTAATAACCGCTGTACCATGTTGATCATCATGCAATACAGGGATATTGACGCGTTTTTTGAGTTCTTCTTCGATAATAAAACATTCAGGAGCCTTAATGTCTTCTAAGTTAATACCACCAAAGGTTGGCTCTAGGCGTGCTACAGTTTCAACAAATGCCATAGGGTCGAGTTCGTCAACTTCGATATCAAAGACATCAATATCAGCAAAACGTTTAAATAAAATACCTTTACCTTCCATCACTGGTTTGCTGGCAAGTGCACCAATATTGCCCAGTCCCAATACAGCAGTACCATTACTAATCACACCGACCAAGTTGGCACGAGATGTGTATTCATCAGCTTTATTCGGGTCTTTTTCAATTTCTAAGCAAGGAATGGCCACACCTGGTGAATAGGCAAGTGCTAAATCACGCTGGGTGACACAAGGTTTGCTTGGGCGCACACTTATTTTACCGGGTGTGGGTTGGCTATGGTAATCCAGTGCATCTTGGTCAAAGGCTGAAAAGGTTTCTTGCTTGGGCATTTGCATATCTCCTAGATAAAGTAGAGGCGAACCCTAGCAATTTAGTGGCTGTGATGACAGTTACAAATTCATTTAGTTTATTTTCATGAAACGCTGTTACGCTATCGGCGCTTTTAGGGAAAGTATGCTTGAATTCTCTTGTAGAACTGATGCGCTATGGAGTGGCTTAGTGAGTGAACATATTCGTGAAATACCATATAATTACACGTCTTATTCAGACCGTGAGATTGTTAAACGCTTCTTAGGCGAAGAGGTATGGGACGACTTAAGTGTACTCCGTTCTCAGCGTAAAACAGGTCGTTCAGCGCGCCTTTTGTTTGATGTTTTGGGTGATGTATGGGTCATTGAACGCAATATTTTCCTAAAAAATGACTTGCTTAAGCATCCTAAACGCTTAAAGAAATTAAGGTTTCAGCAGCAGAAACG